>JAPUIC010000030.1 GCA_027297425.1 Nitrososphaerota archaeon
AGAGCAATGATTAAAGAAGTTGTAACAACAATTCAACGATCTACAGGGAAGAAGCCTCAGGGATGGCTAGGACCGGCTATGGCAGAAACCTATCGGTCGCTGGATATCTTAGCCGAAAATGGAATAAGATACGTATGTGACTGGACGAATGATGACCAACCATACCAGATGAAGGTAAAGAAAGGTTCCCTATTTTCGATTCCATACTCTGCTGAACTTAACGATCTGCCAATTTTCATCCGCAATGGGTTTACCGCTGAAGAATTTTACCAGATGTGTAAGGAGCAGTTCGATACATTATATGATGAAGGAGCAGAGAATGGGCGAGTGATGTGTCTATCGCTCCATCCATTTGTTATCGGACAGCCTTTTCGAATTAAAGCTCTCGATAGGGTATTGAAGTATATTACTGGAAAGAAGGATGTATGGGTAACTACAGGCTCAGAGATAATCGATTGGACCTCGAAATCTCACAAAGATAAAAAATAGCAATAGTTAGGAATTCCGACTCAGAAGGGACTATCAGCTCATAAATTCGGGACAGACTGCAGTATTCTTCGCTTGGCTATCGTCTACGCAGGACGCGGTCCCAAATTCCAGATCGTTAGATATGAGTTCTAGCATTCAACGCTTAAATATTCTAAAAGAGAAATTCAAGTCATGATTATTGACGTCCAGCACCACTGGACCGTCTTTGACCCTTACACTGAAAAATATGCGGCTGAACCCTTAGAACGTCGAATAGCAGAGATGGGGCAGTATGGCATAGACAAAGCAGCCATGTCTAACCAACCTAAACCGAATGATCGTACAAACATTGAAGATTATAGGTTGCTGAACGGACAACTGAAGGACGCTGTTGAGAAGTACCCAGATCACTTCATACCTCTTCCAAGCATACCGCTCTCAGATCTCAAATCGGGACGCGAGATATTGGATGAGGCTATGTCTAAAATTGAGCCATCGGGTATATTTGTGAGACCCTATAAAGGGAGGATAGACGCTCCAGAGATCTGGCCATTATACGATAAAATTTGTAATGAAGATCTTACGGTTGTAGTTCATCCAATCTATCCAGAACCTACGGAATACTACAAGCCTTACCATCTCGGTGGTTCTGTTGGATTCATGTTCAATAGCACCTTGGCAGCTGCCTATGCCATATTTTCAGGTCTATTGGAAGCTTTTCCTAAACTTAGGATCGTGTTTCCTCATCTTGGAGGGACGCTACCTTTTCTCATAGGCAGAATCGATAATACTTACGAAATCTCCGGTTCCAAGATTCCCAAGAGACCGATCGAATATTTCAAGAGACTATACTTTGATACTGCTTGCTATCATCAAGAAGCGCTTGACTACACCTGCAAGATGGTAGGCCCTGATAAACTCCTTCTCGGAACCGATTATGGTTGTCCATACAAAGAATGCTTCGTCAAACCCGCCCTTCAGATCGGGATGATCAACAAGCTAGACATTAGTGAGGAGGACAAGAAGAAGATACTGGGTGATAACGCTGCGAAGCTTCTTAAAGTTGAGGCCCTCAAGCCTATTGCAGAATAATCTATCCACCAGCTTCTTCCTAGCGAAGAGATAATGATGAAGCAGGGACCATACTCGTCCGTTTTTCCTCTCAGAAAGCTATAATTCATACCCAAAATGGTAATCTAAAGAATTGCAATCTGCTGCCCACCTTCAAACTGAGCTGGAATTTGGCGAACAAAAGAAGGCCTACATTGGTAAGCCAATGAAGAGGAAGGAAGATTATACGCTACTACAAGGAGGTGGCCAATTCTTAGACGACCTTAAGATTCCTAAGACTGCTTACGTTAGCATTCTTAGGAGTAACTATGCGCATGCGCGTATTGTCAAGATCGATAAGTCTAAAGCTCTTGAACTTGACGGGGTAATAGGCGTAGTAGATCATCCAGATCTAGAAGGTAAGTACACTCCGCCTGATTTTGGGACGGAGGAGATCAAAGGTGCGAAACTGAGACCTTTGGCTAAAGACAAGGTTCGATACGTTGGCGAACCAGTAGTTGCTGTGCTCGCA
The DNA here is from genome assembly GCA_027297425.1 of Nitrososphaerota archaeon. Taxonomy (GTDB): domain Archaea; phylum Thermoproteota; class Nitrososphaeria; order Nitrososphaerales; family JAPUIC01; genus JAPUIC01. The sequence goes on from JAPUIC010000030.1 coordinate 2,051, forward strand.
CGGGATCGATATATCGCAGAAGACGCCCTCGAACTTATAGACGTAGAGTACGAGCGTTTAGAGCCAGTAGTAAACCCTGAAGATGCGATAACAACGAATAATCTGATCTACCCGGAATGGGGGACAAATGTAGCTATTCACTTTGAACATGATTCCGGGAATACAGAAGAAGTATTCTCAAACGCAGATCATGTATTCGAAGAAAGTTTGAAGATGCACCGACATACTGGAACTCCGATAGAGACGCGTGGGATAACCGCACATTTTGAGCAAGTACGCGATAGAATAACGGTATGGTCAACTACGCATATGCCCCACATCTATCGGGTTGCAATAGCTGGATTTCTAAATCTTAACGAAAACAAGATTCGGGTCATTTCTGGAAACATAGGTGGATCCTATGGGACCAAAAGTGTACCCAATCCTGAAGACTTACTTTTACCTCTACTATCAGTCCTATTCAAGATCCCGGTGAAATGGGTTGAGACTCGAATGGAGAGCTTCAAGGCGGTACCGCAAGCTAGGGAACAGACGCACCATATCAAACTCGCAGTGAGCAATGAAGGTAAGATATTGGGGATAAAGGATAGGATAGTTGCCGACCTTGGATCGATGGCAAATCGTACCGGGCCTATCGAGGCATTCAACTCGGTATCCTTCGTTCCTGGAAATTATGCTATTGATAACTATTCGTTCGAGCTTCTCGGGGTAGTGACGAATAGAACGCCCCTCGGCCCGTACAGAGGTTTTGGTAAGAGTGCACCAAATTTCATGATAGAACGCATGGTGGACATCGTATCTAAGAAATTAGGTATCGATGTTACAGAGATCAGGTCTAGGAACCTCGTTGACAAATTCCCGTACGAAAATGCTGCAGGTGCAGTTTACGATAGTGGAAGTTACAAGGAAGCTTTGGAGAAAGCGGTGAAGGAGGTAGATTATGAAGGCATGAGAAGATATCAAACTGAAAGACGCGTATACAAGGAGTACATAGGAATAGGGATATCATCTTCAGTGGATCCCTCAGGTCACTGTGTAAAAGATGGTGCGATAAGCGCATATGATGCAGTGACTATACGGATCGGCCGCCAGGGCAAAGTAGTCGTTCTGACAGGTGCATGTGGTCTCATCGGGACCGGACACGAGACTGTTTTTTCACAGGTGGTAGCGGAGGTATTGGGTGTTTTACCTGAGGATGTCGAGGTAATTGAAGCAGATACATATGCGACCCCTGTTGGACAGGGATCCTTTAGTGATAGAACATCTGTATACACGATCTCAGCAGCTAAGATAGCAGCAGAGAAGCTAAAAGCGAAGATCCTGAAGATTGCAGCCATAAAGTTAGAGGTCAGAGCAGAGGATCTCGATACCTATAATGGAAATGTCTTTCATAAGACTGATCAGAGCAAAAAAACAAGCGTAAAGGATGTAGCGCGTGAGGTCTTTACTAGAACATACAACCTTCCTGATGATATCGACGCAGGACTGGAAGTGACGCACTACTTTTCATTAAGAAACCTGAAGTTCTTTCCGGGGAAGAAGGGAACCATGTTCTACCCCTGCTTTGGTAATAGTTGCCACGCCGTAGTTGTGAAGGTCGAGCCAGATACCGGCCGTATCAAGATTCTAAAGTACGTGGTGGTTCATGACTCCGGCACGATACTGAATTCCATGATCGTTAAGGGACAGATACTCGGCGCTGTCGCGGCAGGTATTGGCGGGGCAATCTCTGAAGAGCTAATCTATGATGATGAAGGACAGTTATTGAATGCAAGTTTTATGGAGTACCTATTGCCTACAACTCTCGAAATCCCAGAAATAGACCTCTTTCACCTAGAGTCGCCATCCCCTAGGACGGAACTCGGATCAAAGGGTGTAGGAGAAGCAGGAATAATCGGTTGTTACGCTGCATTAGCTAACGCTGTTGAGGACGCACTATCACCTTTTGATGTTAAGATAAAAGAACTTCCCCTGAAGCCGGAGTACCTCTGGAGTCTCGTGAACAAGTAGTTCGTATAGAATATCTGGAGTAGGCCACTTGTCATTTCTGAACTCGATCTCTTCCTTTTGCATTCGGAGTTAGTGAGCATCCGTGTACATTACGCTTCTCAAATCCAAGATACATAGAGTTGTAGTAACAGGTTCAGATAAGGAGTATGAGGGGAGCCTGATCTTAGATTCGAATTTGATGACCGCTGCAGAAATGGTCGAGTACGAAAAAGTGGAGCTCTGGAACGTCTCCAATGGGGAACGTTTCAGCACCTACCTCATTCCGGGAAAGCAGGGAGAAGTAATTGTAAATGGAGCTGCTGCGTGGAGAGCCAAGCCAGGTGACAAGCTCATAGTATCAAGTTTTGCGACTATAGAAAGAGAGAAGGTGCAAAATTGGACCCCGACGATAGTTATTCTCGATGGTGAGAATAAGATATCCAAAATTAAGAGTAAAAATCAGAAAGCCTAATCAAAAGACCTGCACAACTTTGCCGACATTATACTATTGGCTTTTGAGGCGATCTCCTGTTTTAGAAGGAATTAATTCAGCCAACACCTTTCATTAGACTTAAGAAATAGCCCGCTCAATAGCCGTCTGTTGAGACTCAAGGATAAAGTGAGTATTGTCACCGGATCCTCATCTGGAATCGGTAGGGGAATAGCGCTTAGGTTTGCCAAAGAGGGGGCATCAGTGGTTGTAGCCTCGCCAAGAGTTTCTGACAATGAAACGGTCGCAACAGAAATAAGATCTCTTGGATCTAGAGCGCTCCCCCTGAATGTGGATGTAACGAACAGTTCTGATATTGACATGATGGTTTCGAGGACGATAGAGGAATACGGTAAGATCGATATTTTGGTCAATAATGCAGGTAGATCCGAGAATAAGCGGTTCATGGATACCGACGAAAAGAGCTGGGATGCGATCTTAGATCTGAACCTAAAAGGTACATTCCTATGTTCCAAAGCAGTTGGAATAAAGATGATTAATAGTAATAGTGGAAAGATAATTAACCTCAGTTCGGTCTCAAGTGAGATGTATGTTAAGGGAGTAGGGCCTCATTATCACGCATCGAAAGCAGGGATCAATGCATTGACTAGAGTCATGGCGGTCGAGTTGGCGGAATATAATATCAATGTAAATGCTATAGGGCCAGGAATTATAGAGAGTGGATTAACTCGCGAAGCGCTGCAGATAGATAAGGCAAAACAACATTTTCTAGATCGATTAGCAATCAAAAGGATCGGTCAGCCGGAAGACGTCGCCTCGCTGGCAGTATATCTAGCGTCAGAAGAATCCGATTATGTTACTGGGCAGACGATCTACATTGATGCGGGATGGTCGCTAAGAGCATAGATCAGTTCTAGACTACTTCGAAAGGTCTCAATATCCCGATCTCGACGAAGTTAGTCGAAAGGACATTTCCAGCTTTGTCTATTAGGACTAGTTCGTTGAGTACCCAGGTGCCTGGTTGTGAACCAGGGGGGAGAGTGATCTCAATCTTGTACAACTTGACTTCGTTTACAGCACCCACAAAGTATGAGGAATAGAAGTTGTCATGGTAATGATAGTCGAATAAAGTATCACCGTTTGGCTTCAGGAGAGTATAATGGACCACGCCTAGACCCGAATTGTCGTCGCTTGCAGCGTACCAGATCGTTACATCGGTCTCCCCATCTGGTGAATCTGGGTTCTTTGGAACAGCTTCTATCCTGATAGCTGAAACGTCCAGTTTTGGCGGTATGTAATCAGGATTCATGGTCTCAATCTCAAATGTCAACGCTCTATCTTTCAGGTCGTAAATCCTCCAATTCCCCGCAGAATCAAAGACAGAAATTTCGCGTACTACCCATTCTCCACTTGCGTGATAATTCCGTATGGGAAATGAAAACACTATCCGTTTCAGTTCCGCATTGTATTCTGCATACTGCTCTACCCGTTGATTCGCGGATAAGTGGTTTATTGTAGAATAACCGCCTAGGCCGAACTCATTATTGTCCGTAACCGATACGGTGATTACTATGATTTCTTCATTCTCGAGGATCTTTCTTTCACTCCGTATGCTCTTCACATCAATCATCGGGGCATCGACGTCTTCATCGGGACTATCTATGAAGAGAAGCCAACTGAACTGATTCTGTCCTTCAAATCGTTTATTGCCAACTTGGTCCGACACAGTGATCTGTGCTGGAATCCAGTAGCCATTTGCCGCGGTTCCTGTCAGCTGGAAATCCGCGCGAAGTAGAAACTTATCCCCGTTAACCGGAGAGAAGTATTGGTCTACGTATGTTCCGATGGGTGAGAAGATCCTTGCATATGCGCGTTCTGCACCGTCCCCGAACTTAGGAGATAGATATAGCGTTGCAACAACTTGGTTATCACCTCCTTCCAACCGGAATACTTGGATATCAACACCTACGATCTTACCAGGGAAGGTAAAATCGGGCTCGAGGTTGAAGACCTGAAACGTGAATTTTTCATCGACGAATACAGTGTATTCGTAACCATCTACCACGTCCTTGACAAAAGAGTACTTCAAGGGACCTATCGAACGGACGGAGTCGGGTTGGTAGATGTAGTAAGATACCGTTTCTGCGAAATCCTCATCTGGGTTGAAGGCAGCGGCGTATGCAGATACAAAGTTCGTATCAGTAGTTCTGTACCAGGTGATTTCGTTCTCCACAACTGGTCCTTTGGGATAGTCGCTTGCCGTGAGAGATGGTTCTATTCCGTTA
>JAPUIC010000031.1 GCA_027297425.1 Nitrososphaerota archaeon
GTCGATCCCAGCCTTTTCGGCTAATATTGCGGTGGAATAGTCATAACAGGTTACGACAGATATTTTCGTATTGTCCTCCTTCTTTCGCACTAGGTCGGATACGGTTATCTTGTCTACAGATGGCAACATATTGACCTCATTGATGATTCTCACCGAGCCGGGTCAATCGAGAAGCAATAGCCTCCAGGATACCGGCCAAATTCCGTTGGTTATCGAACCTAGACACGAGTGCTTCAAGTTCACTCGCCGGTACCGATTTCAGCTGTTTCGCAATCCTCACCATCCTAGGGAATGCGCGTACAATATTATCTACGATTGAAATTGATGCAACTTGAGACGTTCGTGATAGTGGATTTAGATCAATAGAGATAACTTGCTTTCCCATCTTGCGCAGTGCAGTTGCCCTATCACCATCTTCAAGAGGAATTAGTGCGACGTCACAGGAAAACAGGCCATCTGGATCGACTCTTCTTCGCTCGCTAGAAATCTCAGAGATTATTCGTGATGCATTACTACCAATACCAAGCACCCGTTTTGCCCCACTCTGTTTCAGCACTCGCTCGATAGCCAATTCCCGCGCTCTAGATCTATAGAATAGATTCACCTCTATTAGAGAACCAGTAACTTCCGCAAGATTTACAGTCACATTTGCCATTAAGCTAGCCAGATTACCGTTTACTGATATTACTGGCAATTTTGCAAGAAGTAGTGACGCGACGGCAACTTTTTCAGCCTCGATAGCATTTCGCAGTGACCGTTCACCAATGAGGTAATCAAACGCTTCTCCTCGGCCGTGTGCAATCAAACCGGAGGTAGCAACTATTCCCTGATCAGCCCCATCTATGAGTAACTCACGCATCTTCAAGGATTCATACCTTGGATGCGCTCTCGGAATTGAAAATTTAGTTTCTTGGACCAATCAGCATTGCGCCTTTGGAACTTACATTACATGATATCAACTGCCCATCTCCTGAGGCCTTCAAGAAAATTCTAGAGAGATCTAGGACCTCGTTCTCTCGAACGATTGAAAAGATGGTTTTGCCGAAGAAAGCAATGCCGCAGACATAACCGCTAGCATCAGCAACATCGACTAACCTATTCATATCATCAGTAAGAAAGCCCAACGATCTACCAAAGTCCCGGGATGCCCGCAATATGCTATCCAAAGACCGTTCTCGAAAGACTAGGTCAAGAAACTGTTTAGAGGTCTCATTGATCGATTTTCTTATGGTGAGATCTTCCAGTGCGGTTCGAGTTAACATATCGCCGGTGGTAACTGCGACAACCATGGAATCTCTTGGGGATTCGATCCGCTCTATTTTTCCTATACCGGGCGCGCCAGCTTTTACTCTCAACTCTATCCCCCCCTCGACTTCAGCAATAACAGTTCCAAGGCCGGTCTTGCATTCTAATTCGACAATATGTGCAAGTTGTGCGACCTTGAGATCCGATAGACCGGTACCTAGCGCATCGTTGAGAGATATAGCCAAGCTCAGTGCCGCTGCTCCACTGACGCCAAAACCAGACCCCACAGGGACATCTATATTATGAGTGACCTCTACTGAGAATGGGACCTTAACAATTTCTTGAAATTTTGATATCACACGTTCAGATACAAAAGGAGTGCCGGAAGAGGTAAATCTTGATTTTAACTTAATATCAGAATGAGGCCGCGTAGAGTGAGTAACGTTGACATCAGTTTTAACGCCACTTGAAAGAGAGACACCTGCGCCTATTGACCCTATTCTTAGAGGGTCTTCTATGCCGTTGCAGATCCGGAAGACACCCGTAATATGAGATGGTGAATATGCAGAGCTCCTCAATGGGATATATATATGGAGAGGGTTTTTATTAGACCTATCTTATAATACTATATAGATCTATAGAGAGTAACGGGTATGGAGGTTCGTAAAGTGCAAGAAATGGGGGGCGGTACTCTACTCGTATCACTTCCGAAAGCTTGGGCAAGGGCTAACAAGATTGCGAAGGGTTCATCAGTAACGATAGATGTTAAAGGAGAGGACTTTCTCGCAATATACCCTTTTCAGAAAGACGAAGATGTCAAAGATGTGCAAATTCAGTATGACTCTACCTCATCTAAATCCATCACTAATCAAATCACGGGGGCCTATCTCTTAGGATTTGATATTGTTAAGGTATGGAGTAAGAATAAGATAGAATATAGTGATCGTGAAAGCATCACGAAGATAGTAAAACAGTTATCTGGTTTAGAAACCATCGAGGAAGATGAAGCATCCATAACGCTTCAGTTCATTATTCGCCCTGCAGCACTCGATCCAAGTAAAATGTTTCGAAGAATGCACGTTATTTCGAAAAACATGATCGAGGATGGCTTAACTGCGTTGCGAGATCATGATGAACGGCTCGCCAGTCTGATTGTAGATAGAGACGAAGAGATGAATAGGCTCTACTTCTTACTAGTCAGGATAATTAGGAGTGCTAGTCAAGATCCTAAACTCGCCGCTGATTATAAGCTCAATTCGATCGACTGTCTCGATTATCGAGTAGCGGCAAATATTCTCGAAGCAATCGGGGATGATGCTGTAGATCTCGCAGAAAGCGTCTCCCATCTAATGAAGCATCCTTTAACATCAAAGCAATCAGAGATGCTGAAAAATCTGGTCGTGCTTATTTGCTCGTCACAAGAAAAAGCAGTAGAAGTCTTCCTATCAAAGAGGACGGAAGGTGTCGTTGAGGTAATAAGATACTTCAACGAAATAGAGACTTTGCTAAAAAATGTGGAAGTAGAGTTTTTACTAAGGTTATCTGAAGAACTCTCCACATTCTCACGGTTTCTATCGTCTATCAGAAAGATATCCAAGGCTCATATTGATATCACAGATCTTGTATCCCCCGCTTATCCGATGGTCAAGTGATTATACCCAGCAAAAGTTAAAATCGACTGGCAACTAGCTCTGATGTGCAAGCGCACATTCAGAAGAAAAAAAGGAATAGTCCGGCGCCAAAGTATATCTTCATCACCGGCGGGGTGATGTCTGGGCTCGGTAAGGGAGTCACATCTGCCTCTCTTGCGAAATTGTTGATGCTTGCTGGATTTACGGTTATTTGTGCTAAGATAGACCCGTATCTTAATGTGGATGCAGGAACCATGAACCCCGTTACCCACGGCGAGGTTTTCGTAACTGATGATGGAGGAGAGATGGATATGGATCTAGGAACATATGAACGATTTCTTGACAAGGGCCTTTCTCAAGAACATAATATTACAACCGGACAGATCTATTCAGCGGTAATAAAAGCAGAGAGGAAGGGCAAATATCTGGGCGATTGTGTTCAGATAATTCCGCACATCACAGACGAAATAATAAAGCGGATAAGGAATCTTCATGAGTCTGTCAGGCCCGACATAGTTCTTGTAGAACTAGGCGGTACAGTTGGTGATATTGAAGGGCTCCCTTTTCTTGAAGCGTTCAGGCAGATCAAATTCGAGGATGGGGATAATCAAAGCCTCTTTGTTCATGTCACCCTGATTCCTCAAATAGGTGACGTAGGAGAACAGAAGACGAAGCCAACCCAACATAGCGTTCAAGAGTTACGAAGGATAGGAATTCAGCCGGATATTATCATCGCAAGATCGGAGACAGAGGTAACTGAATCAGTAAAGAAGAAGATTTCCTTGTTCACCAATGTAGATTGGAGAAATGTTATCTCTAATCCTGATGTTGAAAGTATCTATAATGTACCAGAAGTCTTAGGAAACCAGGGAATTGTTCAGAGGGTAACCCAGATTTTAGAATTGCGTAAATCAACTATTCGGTGGGGGTCATGGCCTACCATATCCTCGAGTTTCGTTAATGCCACTAAGGAGTTGAGGATTGGAATGGTCGGTAAGTATGTTAGTTTAGCCGACAGTTATGTAAGCGTCAACCACGCACTTGCGCATGCATCAGCATATCTTGGCTATAGGATAAAGTTGGAGTTGTTGGATGCGGAGAAGTTCGAGTCAGAACCTAAACTTCTAGATACGCTATCTAACTACAACGGAATTGTAGTTCCGGGGGGCTTCGGACTAAGGGCAGCAGAAGGCATTATTCGAGTTGCCAATCATGCAAGAATCAAGCGCATTCCATTTTTAGGATTATGTTTTGGGTTCCAACTAGCAGTAATTTCTTTTGCCCGGAACGTCTGCGGATTAAGGGAAGCAAATTCTACAGAATTAGATGCGGCAGTAAAGCATCCGGTCGTGGATCTAATGCCTGATCAAAAGGGCATCGATAAACTTGGAGCTACTATGAACCTTGGTGGCCATAATATCAATATTGTAGAGAAGACATTTGCATATAGCATGTATGGGAAGAAGAAGATTAGACAAAGACACAGACATAGATATGAAATAAATTCAAATTATTGGGATATCTTAAGGTCAAAGGGGTTAATATTATCTGGATTCTCCGAAGATGGGAAGAAGGTGGAGATAATCGAGCTAGATAATCACGCCTTCTACTTAGCCACGCAATACCATCCAGAGTTCCTGAGCCGCCCTGGGAAGCCAGAGCCATCGTTCCTAGCATTTGTCAAAAGCTCAATTTCGAATGCAGGCTCGAGAGACGCTTGATTTACTCATAAGGCTTTTATCTGTGTTAGTAATCGAGGTTCTCCAATAAATGTCCTCACAGACAAAAAGACCATTGAACATACTACAAAATTTAGTTGGCAAGCGAGTGACGGTCAGGTTGAAGACCGATGTCGAGTACAAAGGGGAGATGGACAATGTGGATGCATTCATGAATGTTATATTATCAGATGCAGAAGAGTTCACGGGTAAAGAGCATGCTACGAAGTACGGGAAGGTCATAGTCAGAGGAGATAACGTTCTCTTTATCCAGATAGCAGACGATATACTATAAGCAACAGCCAGATCGTTCTTCAAACAAACTACTGCAGGGGCACAGTTCTGCTATAGGTTTCTGTAACAGAGCCTAGTTCTGCTCAGTAATCGACTTCAGAAAAAATTCATGCAGACGAATATCATTGGTCAACTCTGGATGAAAGGACGTCCCAATGATCTTACCTTGCCTTACACAAACGATCGTCGCACCCAGTTTAGCCAGAACCTCTACTTTTGGACCAATCTCCTTCACGGATGGTGCCCGGATAAAGACGCCCCTAAATGGCTCCGTACCTAGGGCAGGTATAGATAGGTCTGTTTCGAATGAATTACCCTGGTGGCCATAAGAATTTCTCTCTACCACCACGTCAAGATTTCCTAGTAAGCTCTGTTTTGACTCTCCGACAACCTTGTCGTAGGTCCGCTTAGATAGCATAATGAGTCCGGCACATGTGCCCATAACTGGCATGCCCTCATTGATCTTGGCTTTCATCCGTTGGAAAGTTCCATTCGTGCTGGAAAGGCCACCTATCACGGTACTCTCACCACCGGGGATCAACAAGCCGTCAATATTGTCGAGGTCAGCTGCCTTCATAATGATACCAACCTTTCCGTTTATCGAACTCTGCTGGAAAGTTCGCTTCATAGCGTCAATATGTTCCTCAAGATCCCCTTGGAACCCAGATATTCCGACAGTTATTGTCGTTAAGCGTCTCCACCTCTATCCTGCATTCTATACTCCAAAGTTGAAATATCCAGTCCAAGCATTGATTTCTTCTCGTCAACCATCTTCTGGGCTTCTGAAACTACCTTGGCATCGTCATAGAAAGTAGTAGCGAGGACGATGGCTCGAGCCCTCTGTATCGGATCCTCTGCCTTATAGATCCCCGATCCTACAAAGATCCCATCACAGCCAATGGATATCATGTTTGCAGCATCTGCGGGGGTTGCGATCCCACCCGCTGCAAAGTTAACCACAGGTAATCGTCCGAGACGTCCAACTTCTAAAACCAAGTCGTACGAGACTCTCAATCCTCTAGCGATCTTGATCAGTTCCTGGTCATTGCCACTCTGGAAGTGTACCTTTATCGCAGAGATCTCGTTATCCAAGATCTTAAAATGCTTAATCGCTTCGGCAACATTTCCGGTTCCTGGCTCGCCTTTTGTCCTAATCATGGATGCTCCCTCTTCAATTCTTCGTAGAGCTTCACCCAAATTTTTTGCACCGTTCACAAATGGGGTAGTAAAGTCCCATTTCCAAACATGTCGACTCTCGTCGGCGGGAGTTAGCACTTCAGATTCATCCACCATATCTACTCCAGTATCCTGTAACACTCTGGCTTCGTACGTGTGTCCGATTCTACACTTTGCCATCACGGGAATGGTTACATGATCCAAAATTGATTCTATTACCTTCAGACTAGCAGTTCTCGCTACACCCCCAGCCTTACGGACATCATATGGTAGCTTATCTAGAACCATAACAGACACTGCGCCTCCTTCTTCCGCGATCTGTGCCTGTTCGACGTTTGTTACATCCATTATCACCCCATGCTTCTGCATGTGGGCGAATCCCCTCTTGACTAAAGTACTCCCTTTCAAAAGTTCATAGTCATCTTTGGTTTCTGCCTTAGTGCCTACAGGGTTTGATATCGAACCAACTAATGATATCATGATCTATCTTAGTCTTAATTAAAAATGGGACTATTTATACACTGTTTCAGCATATTTCATCTGTAAGATTTAATTCCATTGAGAACTTCAGGATAAGAGTTGTGTAGAGTCGCGATCCCGGAATTTCCCAAAGCATTGCCGTACGGTTTTCCGGAGCCTCACCCTCTAAGTGTAGAAAGGGCAAAATGGTTCTACAAGAAGTTGGACGAGTTACATGTTAACAAGAATCTCGTTTATTTTCGATCATCCGAAGATGATGAGAGTAAGTTAGCATTATTTCATGAAGACTCATATGTTGAATTTGTTAGGCATAAATCGGTTAGTGGGGAAGGGTTCCTGGATGATGGTGACACTCCAGCCTACAAAGGAGTCTACATATCCTCGAGAAGAGTAGTTAATGACACAATCATGTGTGCATCAATGATTTTAGACGGATTGACAGACCATGGCTTCAACCCGAGTGGGGGACTTCATCATGCTTTTCCCAATAGGGCTGCCGGATTTTGCGTCTTCAACGACATAGGCGTAGTTATCAACTTCATTCGTTCCCGCTACAAACTAAAGAGAATTCTCTACATCGATATAGATGCGCATCATGGTGACGGCGTATTCTATAGTTTTGATTCAGATCCGGAGATAGTGATATTGGACATACATGAAGATGGAAAGTATCTATTTCCAGGAACTGGAGACCCCGAAGAACGGGGAAAAGGCATAGCATTCGGTACAAAGTTGAATATATGTCTCCCACCGGGAGCTGCTGACCAGTCTCTACTCAATGCACTCTCGGCGTCAGAACGATTTATTCTAGATTCTCGTGCCGATTTTGTAATAGTTCAATGTGGGGCAGATGGTCTATCAGGGGATCCGATTACACATCTTAAATATTCCCTAGAAGATTATGGCAACGCAATTCGGTGGATTCATCAGATCTCACATAGAATATCCTCAGGGAAGCTCTTGCTGTTGGGAGGAGGAGGTTATCATGTCGATAATGTTTCATCCGCATGGATCAGAGCCATGAAGGCGATCCTCAAAGATAGTTAAGAGAGCCTCCAAGCACAATATATTTATTTGGCTGGTTAAAAGCTAGTATTGACTTCAATATTGCAACATTTGTTGATAACAACTATATTTATCGTCGGGGACAACTGTAAATGAAGAGTGAACCTACATCTGTGATTAAGAATGCCAAAGACCAAGATAACGAAGAAGAAAAAGATGAGCTTAAGGTTGTAGATCTAACTTCTCGGATGTACAAGCTGGTAGTCATTCATACTACTGAAGGGGTACTTCAAAGTGAGGTTTGGAAAGAACTCGGGCTATCGAGCAGAGATGGATCTAGAATCGCCATAAGACTAGAGAAACGTGGGATTATCGAGAGGGGGAAGGTCTTGGCTAACGGCAGATGGACATACAAATTAAAGGCGCTCAGACTCCCAGTTGACTTTAGGTCCATAGAACTAATCCCTTGCACCATCTGTGCCCACGAGAAGAAATGTAGGCCTGATGGCATCATAAACCCCTGTAACTGTCCACTAGAACGAGAGGAGCATGGCCTAGTAGACTGGACATTAAATGAATACAATGCCTTTCTCGAGGGTAGAGAACCGACGTAGAACCATTAGGCCCACGGTCGTTTTCCAGCAGTCATACACACACTATTCTTTTTTCTAAGAATTAGCTCAGCGTCACTGTGAGGAGGTTTATCTCCTCATGTAAAACAATCAGCCGATGAATAGGGAATTGATTAATGGATTTGACGCTTATTGCGTATTTGTTGCTTTGCGATTATTTTTTTGGCCCGCCACCACATTCTAACGCATCCTTGTGAACTAGTAAAATTTGTCCAAAGGCATCATGAGATGCGATTGAGTATCAATTTCTTTATCACGTCTTCTGGAAAAACGAGGCTGAATTCCTTTGTCATTATCTGGAGATAAATGGATGTTTCCTCATCGGACATGAATTGGAATTGGTAGGGTCCAATGTATGGGTCAGGATCACCTTCGCGAGTAAGAAACTCCATATGCATGAATGGTTCCCCAGTTCGGATAGTTATCGGTCGTCGATCATTGCTAAGATTTACGATTTCTAGGGCCAATCGACCGACAAAACCGCTGTGAACTTTGGCAGCATTAAGGAATGATAACCCCATCCGCCCATATTTGCTCTTAGCAGTTAAGTGAGCTACAAAGTTGGGTGGAACGAAGACAACCTGATTAGATATGATATTCTGGTGTTCCAAGTAGTTCAGCGTAATCTCATCACGGACAGTTAGGACGTATCCATCGCCATCCATCAGACGTTCTTCGTGTGGGTGAAGACAACGATATTTTTGAATAAGCTTGGATAACTCATTCTTACCTAGTACGCCCATTTATATCACAAGAAAAATTCTAATATGCCTTTAAAAGGATAACTAACCTAATTTCCCCTTCCCACGATATAGGTATGCACTAGAAGAATTACGGTGCTGACTACACCAGTAACGATTATCAAGTAACTCATTATACTAACAAATCCCAGTTCACCTACTGACTGCTCGAAATACGTGAAAGAGCCGACCAAATAGTTGAAGGACCAATGAAGGAGAACGGCGCCAGTAAAACCGTAGTGTATGTAGAAGATACCGAGAGCTACTCCAGCGAGACCTGCTGTTGTAACTTTTCCCAATTCCCACTGGCCTGAGCCATAGAGAAGGTGAGCTAGACCGAAGAATATGCCGCTCAGGATTGCGATACCGTACAATGATCGTAGACTTGGCGTCTCACCTTTACTACCTAAGATCTGTCTAAGATGATGGCCGGGATGCCAAAAGGCCTTCAACGATGAGATTCCAGCACCTCGCGATGCCAACGTTAAAGCTGCAAAAAATCCGATAGTTGTGACTCTAAAGCCAAATTCTTCGACAATTGGAGAGAGTGTTATGTTGAAGAAAATTACAGAGGGAATGCCTTCCAGCTGACCCGTCGTTATTCCAACTGATTGTTGTAATTGTTCGATGAGTATTATTGCAAGTAGTAATGCGCTGAAAGTAATAATCGTAGCAATTAGTGTGTTTTGAAGGAGAGAAGAGACGCCCCGTTTTGGTATTTCAAAGATGACACGGAAGATCGATTTTGGAGTGAGTAATGAGATAACGAGTAACGTGAGATAGATCATCCAGAGAATCATGAAGACGTCCCCCATTCCCAATTTGCTTGGAAGTATGGAAATCAGTAACCCTGCTACAAAGATAGGGATTACAACTCCGTCCTCGGCTGACTCGATCTCTAACCCCATTTCGGTATTGAAGAAAGTGTAGGCCCCTACTGGAAACGAGAAGAACATAAAGCCAATTATTAGGAATATAAGCGGTAAGGCTGCGTATCCTAAAAGTATGGAGAGGCGACTTGAAGAGATCGTCATCTTTTCA
>JAPUIC010000032.1 GCA_027297425.1 Nitrososphaerota archaeon
GTGGCATTTTGGTGCACAAAATGATGATGTGGATGCGGCCTTCTCCGTAGTTTGTGCCGAGATGTCGGAGTAATCATCACACCTTCCACTCGATCCGGAGACTCAACTTTCTAAAAGGGTAGATTCTCCTGTAAACTTTCAGGGGTTGCCTGATTGTTACTCTTCGAGTTGACAAGGAAAAATAGGGTTCGAATCCATCCGGGCTTGAACATTCGTCGAGTGAATCCGCTCTCAGCAACAATAATGCTTCATATCCTTGCGAATCTACCTTTGCGATTTCAGGTTAGCAAGCTCGTTAGGGAGACTTCGTTCGTATTTCCTTTCTTTGCGACTTGGACGAATCCTCTTTCGGAGAAGCGGGCTATGATCCTATGTGTTTTGAGCCTCGATAACTCAGCTTCTTTCGAGATGTACTTCTGGAGGTATGTCCCTCCATGAGCTTCGAGAACTTCGATGATCTTCCGTTCGTCTGAGTTTAGAGTTCTCCTTATCTGCTGAGCGACTTTATCCGATATCATTTCTCTGTCGGCTTGATAATAGGTTCTTATTTCGGGGATTACAAGGAAGTAGACTATTCCAACAAAACTAGCTAATATTGTGGTAAGGAAGAGTAGGGGGGCAATTGGTACGATAAATGGGATTTCCGTCTGAAGGTTTCCAATGACCAATTGAATAATAATATCTAAAGGAGAGAGATCTTCTGAGATGAATAGAGCTAAGAGGAATAGTGATAGTGCTAAACCCGTCGCAGCCGAAGTAAGGACGATGAACAGAACCTTTAGCTTCTCCATCCCAGTAAATCACGAATTTGTAATGTTATGTTCTTCCTCTGGCCCGGACTCTCAAAAAGAAAATGTGGCTCCTTATCTCCAGATTCTTAGCTACCAAATAAATGGGGAGAGGCCATTTCTGGCCTACTGAGTTTGACCTGGTTTCCAGCTTAGGACTAGAGCCCCGCCTACAATTCCAAGAATTGCCCCGATGAAGAAGCCTCCGAATCCGAAGAAGCTCAGTACGGAGAATACCAGTATCAGGACGCCCCAGGTATTATACTCGCTCGGTCTCCGCTTTACCATGATTGCAGAGACTAGGACAATTATTCCAGATACCAGCCCAAGAAGTATCAGACCACCGAATATCCAGAACGGGCCTGGCCCGAACCCCATCATCCCCATAAATCCTCCTTCAGCCCGTAGCGAGAGAAGGGTTCGTATGACGAGACCGGCCATCACAGCGAGCGTTCCACTAACTACCATCAGGGTGCCTGCAACTAGCGAGAGAGTAAATGCTGTATTCGGATACTGCTCTTTTGGTGTCGTTTCACTCAACTATCAATCACCTAGCTATCTCTAGAGATGAGAGTGGGTAAAGCAGTTTCTTGAAACGATCTTGATACAGTCTGCTCCAATATCTCTAGATGTGGGGGATCGAGAGTAAAATGATTAGTGTAATCGTAAAGACTCACTAATCAGGATGTAGCCTGCTATTGTAGATTTGACTAGAATCGTAAGGAGACCGGTTGAGCCCAGCATTAATAGACGTAGATTATCTCTATCGTGACTGTTGTGCCTGCTACGCTACTGTCGTTCCACAAGGTAACGTCGTATACTTGACCCGGAACCACCGGAATTACGAGACTGTTACCTAATGTATCAACGGCTGTAAAGAAACTTCCGCTTGGCGTGATGACTTCTATGAATACATTGCTCGTCGCACTATAGCTGATAAGCAAGTACCCTGCGTAAACAATTTCGTCGCTAAAAAGCCAAAATATGCCCTCGTCGGCGGGGATGTTCACAGTTTGGTCTGAGATGAGCATCTCTGCGAGGTCCAGATTAACTATAGATTCTAGAAGGCTTATCTGACTCTGCAAGTCTGAAGTGCGGCCGTTTAGCGTAGAAATATCGTTGTTCAACGAAGATACTTGGCTCTGGAGTGATGAGATCTGCTGGTTTAGGCTGCTGATCTGACTTTCCTTCTCCTGGATCTGGCCCTGGATTTGTGAAAGTTGGCTTTGTATGGCCTGCTGCTCCACCTCCGCTTGCTGAACTCTGGAATTTGCAACATCTAATTGACCTTGGAGGTTTACCGCCTCCAGCCCCATTGAATCTCTTTCTGCTTGCAACTCTGTTACCAAAGCCTCTTTGGAGTCAAGGTCTTGTTGAAGCTCTTCTCGTGTAGTCTGTAAGCCACCTATTTCTGCCTGCGTTGCGGTAAGATCTTGTTCTAGGCTTTCTACATTATTCAAAAGCGTAGATGCATTGTCTTTGGCTCCTTCCAATTGAAGTTCTAGATCATGAAACTGTGGATTTGGAATAACGCCAATATATCCCACTCCGATACCAGATGCAAGACCTACGATCAGCCCCACTACTATCATGCCAACCTGATTTGTTATTATTAGAGCCACTTTCTCTCCGAAAAGGCTCTTGGATAACATGCTATACGGGATTGTTTGTAACGATAGTTACAGGAGTTTAGGAGAAACTGATAGATACAATCGGTAGCGAAAGCCTAACCACGAGTTAGGTTCGAATATTGACTAGGTTGAGTGATAGCTGGTCACTAAATAGACAAAGGTGGAGAGCAGAGATAACAATGGAAAATAAAGTTATTCTAATAACTGGGTCTTCTAGCGGTTTTGGAAACTTAACTGCGAAAACATTAGCAATGGATGGGCATAAAGTCTATGCTACTATGAAGAATTCTGAGGGGAAGAATGCTGAGAGTGCCAAAACGCTTAGTGGCATTGAGAATATCAACGTGTTGGACCTTGATGTTACGGATGATAATTCTGTAAATAAAACTGTTAAGAAAATAATTGAAGCTGAAAGTAAAATAGATGTTGTTGTTAACAATGCAGGAATTACAGGTGCTGGAATAACTGAAGCATTTACCATTGAGCAAGTGAAGCAAATATTTGATGTAAACACTTTGGGCCCATTGAGAGTTATCCGTGCTGTGTTGCCGCAAATGCGGAAACAAAAATCGGGGTTGATTATTCAGATTTCAAGTCGTGCTGGAAGAGTTGTCATGCCATTTATTGGAGCTTATACAGCATCAAAATTTGCAATAGAAGCTATTACGCAAACTTACAGCACGGAATTGCAACCGTTGGGAATAGAATCAGTCATAATTGAGCCAGGTGATTATCCCACAGAAATTATCAATAAAGTGTTAACACCAGAAGATAAAGGGGTATTATCTGAATATGGAGAAATGGCAAGGGCACCTGAAAAGATGTTCGAAGGTTTTGGGGAGATGTTCAAGAATCCAGACGCACCAAAGCCTCAATTAATTGCTGATGCAGTTAAGAAGTTGGTGGACATGGAACCTGGCAAAAGGCCATTAAGAACTGTTGTAGATGCAATGTTCGGACAGGTAGTTAAGGAATTGAATAAAGCATCAGAGAAAAGCCAGGAAGAGATAGTGAAGGTTTTTTCTCCAAATTAAAGCCGTCGTCCTGAACTAATGCGAGAGAATGCTAAATGCAAACTGTCCAGAAGGAATCCTCCCAGTTAATGAGTTAGCTCCTTCCTCGGGGTTGGGGGTCCGAAAACCTTAATGTCATGGTCAATTTGCTGTCTCATCATGGTCTAACCCTCTCATGACCTTTAGCTTCTCCCTTACTGTTCCGTTGGAACAGATTGAAATGTAACGCCTAATTTCGGGTCGGCCCATTAATCCTATAGTTTAATTTGTTGCAGTCCGAGGTACGAATAAGGATACGAAACTTAGAGATCTAGGTGATAGAAGCTCGTCGCCGAGAGACCGTGTCTCTGAATGATAAGAACTAGATACTATCCTAAACTTTCTCTGAGGTTAATGAGAACCCTTTCGAGCCGATCTACTCCGATAACTAATTACTACGGCCGAGACTACTGCGATCCCAGCAATGCCGAACGCTATGAAGCTCACAACGTCAATTGTTTGGCCGTTCGCATCTATTGTTCCATTATCCTCTGATGGTATCCGAATGCTCCCGCTACCTAGGCCGAAGGCGGCTAAGATGCCTGTAGTTCTGGTTCCAAACTCCCCTGCTCCCCCGCTTGCAATGAATAACATCATCTCCCCTCTTGCCGTTGCACCAATGGAGACTCCGGCGCCACCCAACCCACCAAAGTCCCACTTTCTGAGGAGTTCCCCATTCTCCTCATCTACAGCATAGACGACGCCCGTCCTCGAGGGCACGAATACGATTCCTCCACTTGTGGTGACCGCACCGTATTGCTGCCTATCCGGTATCTCAAATACCCACTTTATTCTTCCGTTACTTGCATCGATCGCAAAGAGTGAGGAGTTTCCGGGGTGGAATGAATCCAGAAATCCAGGGCCAGCGACATGATGTATGATCTCAACCAGCCTCCCCTTGTATGGATGCCCGTCCTCCTCAATGAAAGATGTACAGAAGGTCTGTGTGACCACGTAGATCGTCTGATGGGCAAAAGCTGGCGCGGCATCTATTCCCCCAGTAAATCCAGGGCAGACCTGTTTTCTTACGAGCGG
>JAPUIC010000033.1 GCA_027297425.1 Nitrososphaerota archaeon
CGATAGATTCGTAATTTTTAAAGCTCTGTTCTAGGAATATTAAGTAAGAACTATTCCTAACAATTCTTGGGATTCGGTTTAATGGTTCTTTACCTAGCTCACCGCTACGACGACATCGTTACCTTCCACCTTGACCGGATAAATCTTAAGTGGATCAGTGGCGGGAGGATTCAATGCTTCCCCAGTCTTCAGGTCGAACTCAGACAGGTGCAGAGGACAGGTCACAGTGTTTCCACCAAGAAATCCCCTGGCTAAATCAGTTACCTCGTGGGTACACAATCCTCCAGTAGCATAAATTGTCCCGCCGATATTTGAGAGAAGAAGATGTTTCTTTCCCACATCGACGCCAAGTAACTTACCTTCAGGGAGGTCAGAAATCTCCGCTACTTTCTCAAAGATCATACCGTTCTGCGCAACCCCAGGATCTTCGTTCTGGAAGTTCAATACCTCTTCACCTACCCACTTCCTTCGAATGACTTCTCTCAGCTGCTCTTGTAGATCCTCAGATTGAAATCGTGACACAATTGGCTCCAAGAAACCTGCGACAATTAGCTGAATGGCAGAATCTTCGTCCAGTCCTCGGGATCTCAAGTAGAAAATCTGATCCGGATCTATCTGAGCTACTGCGGCGGAATGCTTAGCCTTGACCTGTCTAGTATAGATTTCAAGGCCTGGGATTACATTCGCCCTTGCTCCATTTCCGAGGAGAATCGCATGCCCTCCGAGGAATGTATCGGAGTTTCGTGCTTGCTCTTCGATCTTGTTCATTCCTTTAAGGGTCATACTAGATCGATCCTTCATAACTGCCTTTACGTCTACTATACCCTTGGTATGGACGCCCTTATGCGTGATTATTGTTCCAAGATCAAAACGCTCATCTCCGGAACCTACAACAATCTCCAGGTCCTCCAAGTGGGAACCGGGTCCTTGGAGGGTCATTTCAGTCACAGATCGTGTAACCCTGCCTCCCAAATATCCAGATGAGAGCTCTCCGTGGCTGTCGGCACCTCCAATAATCCGCTTATTTAGGAGCGCAACTACATTATTTCCTAGAAGCTGTATCTCTGAATATGAGAGTTTTGCATCGCTTCCTAAGAAGATCTCAGTCGAGCTACCCAAAACCGAGATTTCATTTGTTGATGAACCCCCTGACCGAAATTCGGTGAGCAAGCTTAGTCTGCTAGTTTCATCCATCGAAATAACGGTCTTGTCAAACGTGCCTATCCTGGATAGCTCTTGATAGATCGTTCTCCTTAAGGTGTCCTTTATCTCTAAACCTTTAGGGATGCTGATGAAGAGGCCTGAACTGAAAAAGGCGTCATTTAGGTGCGTGAACTTATCTCCGGTCCCATTGGCAGTAGTTACAAAGTGAGGTCTGATCAGATCGGGATATTGATTGACAGCATCTCCAATCTCTGCTATAATGATCTTCCCGACCAACCACTCTGGTAAATTTATTCTAGCGAGTGCGCCATCTTTCTGCAGGATTGTGATATCTTTCTCAGAAGTATGGAGTTTCTGCGGAGAGGTTACAGGCCAAACACCTGATAGGTCTACCCCTCTGAGAAAATCTGCATATTTAGCGAAAAGGACATGCTTTTCAATCGGCGCATCCCTAAATTTACGATATGCGGCGAGACGATAGTCAAGTAACCATCGTGGTTCGTCCCTAGCCTCTGAAATTTGAACTACTTTCTCTTCAGAGAACTGACTAAGGATCTGAGCTTGCATCGATCTACAACGCTAGTTATGCTAAATTTGCACTAACCTACGGCTCCATCCATTTGTAGGGCAACGAGCCTATTCATTTCCACAGCATATTCCATTGGGAGCGATTTTGTAAAGGGCTCAAAGAATCCTAACACAATAAGCCTAGTAGCCTCGCCCTCACTTAATCCTCGTGACATTAGATAGAAAAGCTGGTCCTCACCTATTTTCCCCACAGTCGCCTCATGAGTTAATGCGGCATCATCCTCACTTATTTCATTATAAGGATAAGTATCTGATTTGGAATAATCATCGAGGATTAGCGCATCGCATCTTACAGTGGATTTTACATGCTTAGCTCCCTTTGCAATTTTGAGTAGACCCCTATAAGTTGTCCTCCCTCCATCCTTAGAGATGGATTTAGAGGTGATCTTTGACGAAGTGTTTGGCGCCATATGGATGATCTTACCTCCTGCATCTTGGTGTTGCCCTTTACCGGCATAGGCAATTGAAAGTATCTCAGCCTTCGCTCCTCTCCCCAGGAGATAGATTGATGGATACTTCATAGTAATCTTACTCCCAATATTCCCATCAATCCATTCTACTGTTGCATCTTCATAGGCATATGCCCGCTTCGTCACCAGATTGGATACATCACTGGACCAGTTCTGGATCGTAGTATACCTTATTTTGGCACCCTTTAGAGCTACTAGCTCTACCACCGCCGAGTGCAGAGCGTCGCTGGAATAGATTGGAGCTGTGCAACCCTCTATATAATGGACCTTGCTACCGGGTTCGGCAATTATCAATGTCCGTTCAAACTGCCCCATGTTCTTGGCGTTAATCCTAAAGTAAGCCTGCAGGGGGATATCGACTTCGACTCCCTCGGGTATGTAAACGAATGAACCTCCGCTCCAGACCGCGCTATTCAGAGCTGCGAATTTATTATCCTCCGGAGGGATAATAGTACCGAAGTATTTCTTTACGATCTCTGGGTGCTCTTTGAGCCCAGAGTCCATATCTAAGAAGATGACCCCCTTTGCCGCGAGATCCTTTCTTAGGCTATGGTATACGACTTCAGAATCATACTGTGCCCCTACACCAGCAAGAAACTTTCTTTCCGCCTCTGGAATACCAAGTTTTTCAAACGTATTCTTGATCGATTTTGGAAGATCGTTCCAATCTTTGGCTTTCTCACTCGTAGGCTTGAGATAATAGTAAATCTCATCAAAGTCTATAGTAGATAGATCGGCTCCCCAGTGGGGCATTGGCCGCTTTAGGAAATGTTCATAGGACCTGAGTCTAAACTCCAACATCCATTCCGGTTCATCTTTCTTTCTAGAGATCATCTCGACTATCTCCCTAGAAAGGCCCCTACCCGTCTTGAAGGAATAGTTATCAGTGGAGTCCTTGAAGTTGTACTTGCTGTAATCGAAGACGATTTCTTCAGTCATACTGGACATTGATGGTAAATCCATGCTTATAATTATTACTATTGTTATATTTTGAAACCCAAACAAGACCGGGCATGCCGTAACTTGCTCTTATCAGTTGGGCATGGCAGGAGATAGCATGAATATAACTTATAACTTAAATAAGTGACCGGGGCGAACGCCATCTCGCGGGCCGGTAGCTCAGCATGGCTAGAGCTTGAGCGACCATAGCGTTCGGCTGATATGAATCGCTTGGAGACCGAAATGGCGATGCCACGAGAGAGGTCGAGAGTTCGAATCTCCCCCGGCCCATACC
>JAPUIC010000034.1 GCA_027297425.1 Nitrososphaerota archaeon
TTGTAGCGGTGTGGAACAAGGTGATGAACCTTGACCGGTTCGACCTCGCCACTTAAAAACTCATGAAAGAATCCTAATGGCGGGCCTGGCAGGGCTCGGAGCGAAAACGGCGCTGGAAGCGGATTCAAGATTGAAGCACCAGTGAATTGTCGTTTGAACGTTTTTCATACTCTGAGATTGGCGGAGATATCCCGCGAAATATTCATTTTGGCGGCTATATTCACCTGAGGTATCTTTCCCTGTCAATGTTGCGATCTTTGGCTATGATTTTCAATAACCGTACCCCAATCAGTTTCGCAGGAACCGTAGCGTAGACCTCGCCTTTGGTTACTGACTGAAAGGGTTCCGAATAGGACTAGTGAAAAGGTAGCGATTAACTCAGCGACCCATGCGCGAAGGTTGATGGGCATTGAGACCCTACTTTCTGCTGAGAAGCTTCTTCACGATTAAGAGCTATCTATTTCGCCACTGGATAGACGAGCTCTCCTCCAGAAGCCTGGAGCGAAGGCTGTTTTCTCACTTCTGCACCTTTGGTCTTCCAGAAGACTTCCGCAATCTTCTGTACTTCCGCCAAGAGACTCTCCGCGACAGCAAGGTTGACTTCTTGCCTTGTCTTGGAAGCGAGTTTCATTGCATTCCAGAACAGTTCATGAAGGTTTTTGTGTTGCTCCAAGTGTTCTGGCTTGAAATAGTCCCCCCAAAGGATTCGCAGTTCGCTTTTGCATTTTTCTGCATGATCCTCTTTTACCTTAATGTACCTACTGAGCTTCGAATGGTATGCCTCAACCTCAGCTGGGGAGGCGGCCGCAGAATGCTTAGGTAGCTCGCCTATCAACTGGTTCATTCGAATTACAGTAAGAGCAGCTATCTGAGCGTCATGAGGATCGTAAATTCCACAGGGAATATCACAATGTGCCTCTGCGAGGTGGATCGGATAAATCAGGTTCATAATTCTTGAAGAGATTCCTCTATTCATCGTCTTCATTTCATGAGCTGTTCTGCTTATAAGATTTAAGAACTTAAGGATAATGCGCGAGGTCACCATTGAGGCGCATCTTCAGGATTCTTCTGACGATAGCAGGGTCAAGATTCAAAGTTCATGGAGTTAGTATGGAGCCGAATTACACTAACGGTATGGTGCTCAGGGTAAGTAGCCTCTTGTACCGATTTAGGTCCCCCGCTCGTGGAGATGTAGTGGTATTTAGGACATCTGGTACATCTAGATTCGAGCTGAAAAGGATAGTTGCTCTCGGGGAAGAAGAAATATCCTGGACGAAGGGTGGTACCATGGAAATAGATGGGAAACCATACAAGGAACAGTATGCCAAGATTGTGGACATGCCCGGAGATGAATTTACCAAGATCCTCTTGACTCGTGGGCAATTCTTTCTTCTTGGAGACAACAGATTGCATAGCCGGGACTCGAGAGATTACGGCCCTATCGTCTCGTCCGAGATAATTGGAAAAGTGTTAGATTCCTAATTAGATTCTTCATTCACATAGCATGCAAACTTAAGACGATTGATTCACGATGAGCGAAGAAGCGGGGGTTGCCTAGCCAGGTCAACGGCGCGAGGCTTAGGTGGTTTTCAAAGAAACCTCGTCTCTCAGGAGTTCGTGGGTTCGAATCCCACCCCCCGCACTACGTAATGAGCACATTTCTATGCGTTCTAGATCGAGCCGGGTTCTATGCGACTCCTCTAAAATATCAAGAGTCTAAAGTCTGGTTACCCCTTGCATCGTTAATTCAGAAGAGCTAATAACGCTCAGATCGAAACATCTAACAGGCCTTTAACGGACGGCCTGCAGAAAGAGTTATCAGACCTTCTTCATTAGTCTTCCCATGCAAGGTCTAGTAAAAGAGATTCAACGAGAACCAAAATTCTCCATTGTTGTATCTGACTCAACCCGAATGAGTGATCTTGTTGAAACCATAGCTCGGTCTCCATATACCTCAATTTTTGTCGTCGATCGCGGAAAGAAATTCAAAGGGTTAGTACTCCACGCAGATGTGATTGATTGGGCCAAGTTTCAACTTGGTGATTTGGACAAATTACGTGTTCTTCACAGCTTAGGGAAGCAGACTGTAAAAGATCAAATCAGGAGGTACAGCGAACGAGCATTCGTTAAACCGGAGGATGATCTCATCAAGGCATTGGGGTGGATGCTCAGCAGCGGGCTAATCGTTGCCCCAGTGGTTAAAGGGAAAAAGTTAGTGGGGGAGGTAACCTTAGCAGGAATCCTTATCGCACTAACGCTCCGCAATCCTCCTCTAGGACCCTAACTCCGGTTGACCAGAATATGCGTTTGTAGAAATGGGTAGTGTTAACACGAATCTAAGTACCGATCAGCAAGTGGCGTAATCCCAATAATCCCAGGCCGTTTTCTGGAACCAAGATCCAAGGACCGTCAATTCCCTCAAATAATCCGTCGAATGCCGTCAATTTCCATAGTTTCGTTAAAAAAATAATGTTGTTAGCCAACCGTTATCATACCAATAACTGAACCTATTCAGCGACAATGTGGTCTAACATATTACGAACAAACAGTAACTTCCACAATATTGACGATAATGACGGTAAAGAACTGCCATTGTCCATATTTTGACGGCTTTGACGCGAATAACATCTGTTCGCTTTCTACTGAAAGTCTATGTATCTTTCAGCTATTTCGGGTTATCTCTATAGAATTTTCAATAGATATAACCTACTTCTGAGTAGTTATACTAAGATGGGGACAATCACATACAAAAAGAAGGCTTGCGTAATCGGACATTACTTTCTGGGCAGCTCGAGAGATGAAACTAGTCGTGCGTGTGATGCTAGTACCGGAAGTGTCTCCACGATCTGGAAAGAACTCGAACAGACGATTGGCCCAGAAGGCAAAAGATCTCGAGAAATGATAGTGGACCTAAGAAAAGATGGTCATAATATTCCCGAGGCCCTTCAAGGGTCGAAGATTGCCAGAAGCCTGACGCAATTAGGGGTTAACCTGAATGGAATTGAATCATTTACCGATGGTCTCTACAAGAAATCAATTGAGAGAGGGAGGAGTCCAGAAGCGGTTGCTGAATCGGCCTGCAAGCTGATAGAGATCGAAGAAGAGTCGAAGTTGTCATATGAGAGTATTCTTCTGAAGATAAAGGAGGGCGCTGATACTCTTGCTAGAATCAAGCAAGAACTTGCGGATATCAAAATTCGTGTTATTCAGACAATGGAGGAGGAGCAGTCCGCCATAAAGGAGAAACACGCCACAAGAGTGAGCCTCGAGAGATATGTCAGAGTTAGAGAAGGATTGAAGCCGTTCGGTGTAGACATAGATTTGGAGACCGAAAAGGCTGCAAATATCTTTTCAAATCTGAAAGAACAGGACTATGATATTAAGAGACTGCTGCGGGAAGCAGGCAACCATAGATCGTTAGCTAAGGAAGATGGGGATCTCATTAAGAGTATTGAAACTCATTTGGTCAAAAATCAAGAATATTCATCGAGGCTCGACAACAATAAGGAAATCTGCTCAGAGCTTGATATGGTTAAGAGGTTGGGCTTCACGACCGATTTCCTCAAGGAACTGGGCCAGACACTTCTCAGAATTGGTTCCGCCCGCAATCTTTCTCCCCATCAGATGATAGAGAAATTCCTCGGGGATCTTAAAGAATATGATGAGAAAGTCGGATACGGGTACCAGGTAGAAAAAGCAAACTCCGAGCTAGAAACTGTCCAATCAGGATTGAAACTAGAAAATGCTAAGTTCAATGCATTGCTAAGTGATATGGTAGACACGAAGGAAGTCATCAGTTCCATAAAATCTCTCGGTAGGAGGGGGGTAAAGAAGGAATCCATAGTTAGCTGGGAAGAGGCACTTGCCAAAGGGGGAGTTACGCTAGACGACCTCAAAGGTGAAGTTGAGGATTATGGAAGTCTCAAGAAGGCTATCACTCATAATGAGAGCAAGCTCTCGCAGCTCGAAAGCGAAGAAAGAAGACGGAAGGCCACAATTGAGATTCTAAAGGAATCAGAGGTGGAGTTGCGTCAGTCAATGAAAATCCGAGAACAAGAATTGGTCGCTCGAATGCGGCGTCTTGAGAAAGAGGAATTAAGGATTGGTGAAAATGTAGTATCCGGGATCAAATCCCTGCGAGCCAACGGTTTGAAGAGCATCCAAAGGATAGAAGATGAGACAACCGCGAAGTTTGGTATTTGGAACACGCTGATGGATAGGATGGCGGAAGAGATGAAAGAATATGGATATGAGAAGGGCAAGATGGAAATCGTCAAGCCGATAATAGATCTCCTCCAGGGAGATGAGCTAGCGATAGATCCTCGTAAGCTCGAAGTTACGATGCTGCTAGTAATGGAAAGATACAGGCTCTGGATTGATAAGAGAAGAGACATCAATGACGCATTCGTAAGTTCCAGTCTAGATTCTTTTCTTGGAGCCATGAGAGATAGGGGAAGGCAATTTGGTAATTGAGGCGGTCGAGTTGAGCATTAGACATCTGTTAGCATCCAGAGAATCACTGAAAAAAGCTGAAGTGACCCTACATTCTGACCTTGCCAAATACGTTAAGTTGACATTAGGTAAGAAGGTTGATGTGATACTCACTGGTTCTGGTTGGACTGACATCCTCGTCAACGCTACAACCACGGGAATGCTACTGCTGGCACGGGCGAAGCCCTACGATCCAAATCTTAATCGGTTCGCGAAGAGTGCAAGGGGGATCATTGAGGAGGTCGAGACCAATGAGAGACAGGTAGCTAAGGTTGCAAGAGCCAGGGAATCTGAGATAGATGAACTGAGTACGACTGAACTCTTCCAACTCCTGGAAAGGCTGACCACCGAACCTGTTCAGGTTGTTCTTAATAGCGACTGGATCGAGAATCCCAAATCCTCTCCTGTTAATCATGATCCACGAAATTAGAAAGGAAGTCGCTGGAACTCACTTTGATGACCACAGACTCTCTCAGATAATCGCTCTCCTTTCTTGAATAAGCTTAAAGCGAGGGGAGACTCCTCGAGCAGCGTGAACAGGAAGCTCTGTCGGACTTGCGACACAGAAAGGGACTTTGAGGAGATTGGTGTCCCATCCTGGGGTCAATCTTTCGAGCGTCGCATAGCCTTGACTAGCGGCGGAAAATTTGGATACCTGTATGCCTGCGTTGAATGCGGGACCACAGTCTTCACGGAAGGTAAGACAGGGCTCGAAGACTCTCTCTAAATCGCGGAGAAAAATTACTCGTTAACTGTGCTCTTATCAGTTTTCGACCTATTTCTTCTAACCAGGATAATACTCGGTATGGTTATCAGCACTATCAACAGGACGATAGATGTTATCACTACATACGAAAACGAAATTAGAAGTGGTCGCTCTCGGTCAGAATCTTGTGAGACCGTTCCCTCTAAAAGTGATTCCTGGCCAAGGTAAACTACTTTGACTTGATACTCGCCATCTGGTACTATATCGAATGAAACGACACCTGCAGCGTCAGTCGACTTTGCGAGCTTCAAGTCGTTGGGCATTGTCAAAAGCACAGATGCATCCCGAATGGGAACTCCTAAGAGATCTGCTACCTGAA
>JAPUIC010000035.1 GCA_027297425.1 Nitrososphaerota archaeon
ATCTAGACGAGCTTTTCTACTACGCAATTCGGCCTGAAAATTTTCAGAAAGATAACGAATTGAAGATGTAAAGGCATCCTAGCAGCTCATCTAGGTTCGGGGTTGTTCTATTTCTTCAGTATGACTTCGCAGCATATACTATTCTAACAGACGGAGCACCGCACCAAGCACACTTACCTGATGGTTCCTCCTCAATATCTATCCTCTTTCCTCTAACCTCTAGCCCGGAGTCCTTCTTGATATCGTTGCCGCACTCTTCCTGCCCACAATATTGCATTCTGATTATGTAGCCCTTCTTAGCTATTTTCAGTATGTCAGCACGTACACTTACATCTTTTAATTTCGATTTGAACCACGACCAAGCCTTTTCTCGGGTAGTCTTCTGAATTTCCTTGGATAGTTCAGAAATTCTTTTGGAGATATCTTGATCACCTACCGTTTCCCTCTCTCTTAGATCCCTTCTGAAGATAGTTACTGCGTTCTGCTCCACTTCTCTATGCCCTATCTCAATTCTTAGTGGAGAACCTAGTTGCTCCCATTTGTAGAACTTTCCGCCAGGCCGATCCTCACTACTATCTGTGAAGACTCTATATCCATTAGCTTTAAGCTGTCTTTCCAACGCTTGGCATTTTTCACGAATAGAGACCTCTTCTTCGCCCTTCTTTGGAATAGGAACGATTACTATCTGGCGCCGAGAGACATTGAACGGTAGTACCATCCCATAGTCATCCCCATGTGTAGCTATGATCGAGGCAGCTATCCTCGAGATGCCGGGACCAAAACAGGTAGTATACGGATGAAGCCTGTTTCCTTTTTCATCCAGGAATCCAACATCGAAAGGTTTTGAGAACCTATGTCCTAGAAGATGAGTCGTTGCAATTTGTAACGCATGGCCATCAGGCAGAAGAGTATCATATGCAAACGTCTCTTCTGCGCCCGGAAACCTATCATCAGGCTCCCTCTGTAACGGGAGAAAAGGTATCCCTAGTTCATCAAAGATCTTGCTGGATATTCGCGCATCCTCCTGAACTTGGTCTTTCGCTTCTTTGTCTGTTGCAAAAGCATCGTGTGTTTCTATCCAGCTGAACTCTCTTGCCCTTAACAAGGGTCGGGTTGCCTTCGTCTCATGCCTGAAGACTGTAACAGATTGGAATAATCTCATAGGGAGGTCTCTATGACTTCTGATCCATAGGGATAACATCGGATAGACAGCAGTTTCAGATGTAGGCCTTAACGCCAATGGTTCTTCTAGCTTCTCCCCACCTGCGGATTCTACAATGAAGACTTGGTCTTCGAACCCTTTAACATGTTCGGCTTCTCGACGGAGGTTCGACATAGGGATAACAGTCGGGAACAACACCTGGTCATGACCTGAGTCGACCAACTCCTTTTCGAACATCCCGTAGACCGAATTTATTATGAAGAATAGATCAGGTCTGATTACGATAAATCCCTTCACATTATACCTATTATCTGCCAATGCCGCACTGGAGAGCAGATCGTCGTACCAGGTACCAAAGTCGCTCTCTTTGCTAATGAGGCGCTTCTTCGAAGACATTCAACTTTTCGCTGATGATAGAGGTTATTAAAAGATAATTACTTCTTGTGATGAACTTGCCAGCGATCTCTCGCAGATTAAGGAGAATGAAGAACGAATTCTACTCCAGAGGTACATCTATAGTTGCTCGAGACCTGATCGGAAAGTACATTGTTAGAGATGATGAGGTAAGTCTCATAGGGAGAATTGTTGAGGTCGAGGCATATGGAGGAAGTGATGATCCTGCTAGCCATGCTGCACGGGGGAGGACTCGTCGTAATGAAGTCATGTTCAATAAACCAGGGACCGCTTATGTCTACTTCATCTATGGAAATCATTACTGTCTGAACGTCGTAGCCCACGAAGGATCTTCGGCAGGAGCGGTATTGATCAGGGCTTTAGAGCCCATCTCTGGTATCGAACAAATGAAAAAGTATAGGAATATTCCTGATGATCTTCATCTAACAAGTGGCCCTGGAAGGTTGACCAAAGCGATGAATATTAACAAGATATTCAACGGGATCGATCTTCTCCGCGACAAAACGCTGTCAATTCAGACGACAGACGAGTCATCTGTTAAGATTGGAACTTCGAAAAGGATAGGTATCCGGAAAGGTATAGATCGCGAATGGAGGTTTTTTGCTATTGATAGCAGATTCGTTTCGAGAAGATGATACTATTCTGAGAAGTCATCCAACTTCCCGCTTTCTCGCTGATCCATATTCTTCAATATGCCTAGCAAAGAGTGAATATCGTCCATCATTACCGCTTCCATCTTGTTATTGTAAAGAGTGCTAGCTGGGTGATACATAACGAACAACTTGAGTCCTCTCCGGTTTATCAGCTTACCATGTTGAGCAGAAAGATTAGATTCTCCGATTAATGCTTCAAGAGCAGTTGCCCCCAGGACACATACCAACTTAGGTCGGATAGTTTTGATCTGTTTCTCAAGATATGGACGACATTTTGCTACTTCATCAACCAGTGGTTTCCTGTTTTCAGGTGGCCTACATTTTACAACATTCGTAATGAAGACATCCTCTCGTGAGAGTCCTATAGAATCAAGAAGTTTGGAGAGTACCTTTCCTGCTGAGCCGACAAACGGACGTCCTTGTTGATCCTCCGATCTTCCCGGTCCCTCACCTACAAAAAGTATGTCAGCCTTCGAACTGCCCTCGCCTGGAACAGCGTGCATCCTCTCTTTACATAGATTACATAATGTGCAATTTCTTACATCATTAGCAATCTCCTCGAGTGTCATGATGTTACTCTAGAAGGTTCCCGTTACTTGTCTATGTACTCAACGGCAGCCTACTCTATGAGGATTTAGTCTGTCCCAGTTTGGCCTTGGTTTTATCGTTGCTCCTTAAAATTGCATCAATGAAATCTGAACTATAGGCCTTGCTGAGGATCTTAGCATTTGGGATGACACAATGCCCTCCAATAAATCCAGGTTTGAAGATGGGTCGCATATGTTTCCCCTTGCTCTCATCGGTTATCCTCCCGATAAAGTCGGAAACTTCATCGAAATTTGCCCCAAGATTATCACATATCCGATCGATCTCTTGAAACCAAGATATCATTAGTCCGTAGTACGTAGTCTCTAGGAGTTTAGCAAGTTCTGTTTCTCGAGAGCTTGTCGATATTTTCGTCGTTACCCCTAATTTCTTGTAATAATCCTGAGCCATAGATGTCCATTTTGTATCACCGTCCGGCGCTCCAATGTATTTAGTATACGAAAGCAGACAGTTGGCCATATCATCGGAATCGCGTCCAACCACGGGACTGTGGACAATTCCAGCATGTGACCTATCGGCTATCTTTTTCGTGGTTCCTACGAGAACTGTACTTTCGATGATCGTCAGTTTTGGTTTATAGGTCTCGATATAGCGAATCGTCTCAGAAATAAAATTGTCGTTATAACCGTAACAGATATGCATGATTTCAGGCGATATCGATTTCATGGGAGAATCGAGATCGATCGTGTAGACATCATTCTTTCTGTTGGTGAGGCTCTGTATTGCGTTCCCTACATGTCCCAAACCGACAACTAGAACCTGCATTAGTCACTCGTGAATCTCAGGGTATTTAACCATCTAATTGGCGTTCGGATCATAATTTAAGAAAGTAATCAAAGAGCCGTTGAGATTAGAATGCCCACTTACAAAATTGCAGTTATACCTGGAGACGGTGTAGGACCGGAGGTCATAAGTGCTGGAAAGACCGTGCTCGATTCTGTATCCGAAGCAGAATCGTTTGAGATAGATTGGGTAGACTACGATCTAGGCGCGGATAGTTATCTTAAAACCGGAGAGCTCCTAAGTGAGGAAGTTATCAAGGAGCTCAAGAGCTACAAGGCAATTTATCTGGGAGCTCTCGGTGATCCAAGAGTTAAACCTGGTATCTTAGAGGTTGGGATACTTCTAAACCTCAGGTTCGCGTTAGATCAGTATGTCAATTTACGGCCGGTTAAGCTTCTTGATGGAATAGTTACACCACTCAAAGACAAGTCCCCTAAGGATATCGATTTTTTTGTTGTTAGAGAGAATACAGAGGACTTCTATATCGGGCTAGGAGGTAGAATGTCTAAAGGAACCAAGAGAGAAGATCACGTACTCAAGAAAGAGCTTTATCAAGCAAGGTTTGGCTTGGATATTGAGACGAATGCTGAGGAGTTAGCGTATCAAATAGGCGTAGTTACGAGAGAAGGATCACGTAGAGTGATCGATTTTGCTTTCTCCCTAGCCAATAAGAAGAAGAAAGAGAAGGTAACTTCCGTTGACAAAGCAAACGTGTTGACCAATGTATACGGTCTCTGGAGAGATGTCTTCGAGGAGGTTTCTCGAAAATATTCCAACATAAAGACGGAGTACGCGCTCGTAGATGCAGTCTCTATGTGGTTTGTAAAGAACCCTGAATGGTTTGAGGTTGTCGTTACTCCTAACCTCTTCGGAGATATCATTACTGATCTGGGGGCAATGATACAGGGAGGAATGGGGGTAGCTCCGGGTGGCAATATAAATCCAGATGGAACATCGATGTTCGAACCTATTCATGGTTCGGCTCCAAAGTATAAAGGACAAGACCGAATGAATCCAATTGCATGTATTTTGGCTGGAGCAATGCTCTTAGAGGATTTAGGACTCGATAATGCATCGAAGAGAGTGGAAGCTTCAGTGTCCCAAGTTCTTTCTGAAGGCAAGATTCGAACATATGATCTAGGCGGCACATCCAAGACGAGCGAAGTAGCCCTCGAGATCGCAAAACGGATATGAGTTAGTCCTAAAGCTCAAGATTGGTTGTAGAAATGGGCAAGAGTATCTGTATCACACATGGAAAGGATGTAGATGGACTATCATCCGCTGCAATAGTCAAGATGGTCACTAATGCTGATGTTATACTTTCTGACTATGATACCATCATTTCAGATCTTACTATGGTTGAGAAGGTCGATGAACTCTATATCTGCGACCTGGGGATGAATGATCGAACTGAAGAAGGGTTCCTTAAGCAAGTAAAGAGGATCAGGAAATTTGCTAAGGTTACGCTGTTAGATCACCACCCGATGACGCCGAGCGTTCATTCCTCCCTGAAGAAGATGGGAGTCAAGGTCTATCACAATCTGAATGAGTGTGCTTCAGTCATTGTGTATCTAGCTTTGAAGCATAAGACGAAGGAATCAGCGAAGTTGTTAGCTTCGTATGGTGCTATTACTGATTATCTGGATTTGGGACCGGAGGCTAGCGGGATCATTGAGATGTATGATAGACAATTCCTTTTGCTTGAGGCAACTCTGCTATCCCATGCCATGGGACGTAAGACCGATTTACGATTTAGGCACCGCTTGGTAGACGCGCTGTCAGAAGGAGTCTTTCCCCACCAGATACAAGGGATAACAAAATATTCAAGCGAACAAGCAGAGAAAGTCTCTCTTCTAATGAAGAGCGTTAAAACTAAGGGGAAGAAGAAGAAAGGCTTGGCATATTTTCTGACTGAAGAGCACTCTACTGGTAATGTTGCTAACCTCCTTCCTGGGGCATTTGGAGTAAAGGTTGGTTTGAGCTTAAAACTGAACTCGCGGGATGAAAGTTATGATGTGTCAGCTAGGGGGCTTTCTAGTTTTAATGGTCATTTAGGAGACATTATGGCAAAAGTATCATCAAAAGTCGGAGGGTATGGCGGAGGACACAGATTAGCTAGCGGAGCCAGGATCCCTCCTGGAAGCGTCACCAAGTTTCTCAACGCATTTGACAAAGAGGTCTTAGCAGCCCAGCGTTAAATGAGTATTATTACAAGACTGATAATTTAGTAGTCGTACTTCTTTAGCATTAATGGGATCTCTTCGATCAGGTCAGTAGCGGTTAAGTGGTAGCCCAATCGTTTTGCTGCATTTTCACCGCATACTCCGTTGACATATGCGGCAGCCATAGCAGCCTTAAATGGAGATGCCCCTGCGACCATCATGCCAGTTAACAATCCGCTAAGGACATCACCTGTTCCACCCACGGTCATAGCTGATGAACCAGTATAATTTAGGACGACCTCATTTCCATCGGATATTACATCTACCTTCCCTTTCAGGAGTATCGTCAGCTTCCACTGCTTGGCATATTTCTTCACCCTCTTAGCCTTACTATCTACTGAGTCGTTCACTAGATCGACACCGAAAAGTCGCTTAAATTCCCCTAAGTGAGGTGTTAATACACACTTCCTTCCTTTAACGTGATCAAGTACCTCGCTTCTTAATGCGTCTGCATCAAGAACAATGCCTGCTCCCCTTGAAACGAGCTCAGAGGCGAGAATATTTATTCCGTCCTTTGGGCCGTTACCTAAACCAGGTCCAACGACAGCCGCATCTATCTGAGGGATCCACTTGAGCAGTCGTCTGGCGGAACCTTTGGTAAGTTTGGCGTCAGGCAGAGGCAGTACTATCAGGTTAGGGGAAATTGCTCTTACTGACGGAGCGATCATCTTGGGAACCGCAACTAATACGAGATCTACTCCTGAACGTAATGCAGCTAATGCAGCTAGGGTTGGAGCTCCATGGTATAGCCATCCACCTCCAACAACTAAGACAACTCCGTTTTGGCCCTTGTGAGAATCCTCAATCCTGGGTCTAAATACAGTTTGGAACAGATCTTCGGTAACCTCGGCCCCCAACTCTTCACTCGCACTGACAGTATCGCTTGCTCTCTATAAGCCTATCAAAATAGTCATAGAGAAGGTTAATACTCATCACTTGGACAAGATAGAGAGCATATGCCGAGTAACGATGCGTTTGATTATGAAGAGGTTATTGATATAACCCCATCAAGGGATATCAAGAATCTAGTAAAGAGTATGGAGAATATCTCCTTTGGAGGCAGGAAATTTGGCGAAGCATATTACATTTTGAAGGAGATGTTAGACCAAGGAGCCGCATGTAAGAAGTTTCTAGGATTGGCTGGAGCTATAGTTCCCGGAGGGCTACGGAAGATAGTGATAGAGTTGATGAGGAAGGGAGCAGTAGATGTAATCGTATCTACTGGCGCTAACATAACTCATGACCTCATGCTTTCTATGAATGGGAAGCAGCTCAGACTCCCATCTTCTCGGATTGATGATATAGAGATCAGAGAAAAGGGGTACTTTCGTGTACACGACGTCATATCACCAATAAGTGACTTTGAAAAATTGGAGAGGGGGTTATCTAGATTAGTCAGCCCGATTGAAGAAGGCACGTATGCGAGCTACGAACTATTAACCAAGATCGGAACAGAAATGAACCAAGATTCCATAGTAGGGATGGCTGCATCAAAGAATATTCCCATTATCATCCCGGCGTTGACAGATTCAATCCTTGGAGTCCAGATTTGGCCCTTTATTCAGCAAGGGAAGATAGCGATCGATCCGTACAGAGATCTGAAGTTCTTAGTCGATATGCAATTCGATCTCAAATCTAAAGGGGAGAAGTCAGGCGCGCTAATCCTAGGAGGTGGGGTACCGAAGAATTTCATCTTTCAATCAGCTTCTGTTGCCGATAAGCCACTAGATTATCTTGTCCAGATAGTTGCAGACCAACCTGAATTTGGAGGCTCGTCAGGTGCTACTCCTGATGAAGCCAAGAGCTGGGGTAAGATCGGTGAGAGAGCTAACACATCAACGATAAATTGTGACTTTACAATAGCCCTTCCGATTCTTGCTTCGGCTTTGTTAACCTAGGCCGTCCTTAAACAGCCAGTCCCCAGATCACAATTAAAGTAACGAAGACGACAGAAATAGTATTTAGTACTTTGATCAGTGGATTTATCGCAGGACCAGCCGTATCCTTGAATGGGTCACCGACAGTATCCCCCATAACCGCTGCAGAATGAGCATCGCTATTCTTCCCACCAAAATTGCCGAGTTCAATATACTTCTTGGCATTATCCCAAGCAGCGCCACCATTAGCCATCATGAAAGCTAGAAAGACGCCTGAAACTACACTCCCGATTAGAAGCCCACCTAGTGCTAAAGGACCAAGGACGAAACCTACTATGAGTGGAGTGCCGATAGCTAACAGTGCCGGCTTTAGGAGCTCACGTATGGCAGCTTTGGTGCTAATATCTACACAAGCAGCGTAATCAGGCTTCGTGGTGCCCTTCAATATTCCAGGCATTTCTTTAAACTGCCTCCGCACTTCGATTACCATTTCGTTGGCGGCCCGTCCTACTGCCTGAATGAGGAATGAGCTGAAGAAGAATGGCAAGAGTCCGCCTATCAATAAACCAACGATTACCGTAGGCGAGGATAGCAGAAAGAGCAGGTTGCCGTCAACATATACGCTCGCATATTTTGCTGCTAGGGCCGCATCTCCTCTTGCTATTATGTTGCCAGCTTCAAGCTGGTAAGCTTGAAAGAGTGCTAGGGCCGCTAGAGCTGCACTAGCTATGGCAAATCCCTTGGTAGTGGCTTTTGTGGTATTACCAACGGCATCTAATCGGTCTGTAACGTCCCTGATCTCTTCAGGTAGTCCGGCCATCTCTACGATCCCATTGGCGTTATCGGTTATTGGTCCGAACGCATCAATAGACATTATGACTGCAGTGAGGGAAAGCATGGCCATCGTGGCTATAGCGGTGCTGTAGACGCCCATCAATATTATACCTCCAGAAAAGACGGTCCCAAGAGTGAATGACACAATTATCGCAACTACAAGCACAAGGGCACTAGGGAAAGTACTGCCTAGCCCTACTGCGTAACCTGCCAAGAAGTTAGTGGCAGGTCCGGTCTTTGATGATTCTGCGATGAATTTGACTGGCTTGTAGTTATAGGAGGTATAGTAATCCGCCACTTTTTGGATCACGATCGCGACTAGCATACCTACGATGGAGCTGGCAAATAGAGCATAACCTAGATTTCCTGATGGAAAGAGAGATACTGCGAAAACGAGATTGAGGATGCCGGCAATGATAACCGCTATGAATAGCACTCTATTCAGGGATGACATTGGGTCACCCTTCAGACTTGATCTCAGATAGAAACCAGCTATTATAGATGCAACCAGACCCGATACGCCGATAAGGAAGGGTAGTAGTATCAATTCTCTTCCTAAGAAGGCTCCGACGATGGGATTTCCAACTATTAGGGTGCCCAAGAGCACCGCAGCCACTAAAGTAACGACATATGATTCATAAATATCCGCACCCATACCTGCACAGTCCCCAACATTATCACCTACATTATCAGCGATTACTGCAGGATTCCTGGGATCATCCTCAGGCATTCCGGCCTCTATCTTTCCTACAAGATCTGCCCCTACATCTGCAGCTTTGGTATAAATTCCTCCGCTCACTCTCATGAACATCGCGATCAGACTAGCTCCAAAGCCAAGCCCCGCGAGTAAGAAAGGCTCACTACCTAATCTAGCAGCGAAAGCCAGATAGAAGAGAGAAACAGCCAAGAGAGCAAGACCCGTTACACTCATTCCCATCACACTTCCGCCTCTAAAGGCAATCGTAAGTGCATGCCCCATGCCCTTGGTTGCAGCTTGTGCAGTCCTCGAACTGGTTCTGACAGTGAGAGCCATTCCTATGAATCCTGCCAGGGCTGAAAGGGTAGCGCCAATCACGAACCCAATAGCTAGTACGGGGTCTATGGCCAGCGCCAAGATCGCCGTAATTATCGCAGCTATGGGAGCTATAGTTCGGTACTCCCTTTTTAGAAAGGCGTTAGCGCCTTGTTTGACCGCATCAGCAATGTCAGTCATTGCTTTGTTTCCAGGATCCTGGCTCAGAACATGTCTGACTAGGAGCAGTGAGTATAGGAGAGCAACGACTCCGATCCCTGCTGCTAATATTATGGGGTCTATGGGGAATGACAATGAAATCCTTGTTGGTGAGACGGCAATTTAGGTAAGTATTTTATTCTTTTCGTTGAGGCTGAAATGTCTAACCTGGTGGTTGACAGTGGAAGAAGCCATAACATGCGGAAGAAAGATTCACACGAGCCTAGACTACATCGACCAGTCTCTTATCGCCCCATAAGGCGTAGTCATGACCAGGTATAATCAGGTCTGGAGAAGACGCGGTCTTTCTGCACAGTTCGAGAGCTTCTACCGATTGACCAAGATGATAGTACCATCCAACCGGGACATTCTCCCGAATATTATGGTATAGGTAAGCATTATCGCTTGCTAGAACAGCTGTCCCTTTTTCGGTTTCGACAGATATCATCTGAAGGCCAGGTGAGTGACCACCTGCCAGCATGACCTTAACGCCTGGAAAGAGCTCTTCGTCCCCTTCCAGAACTTTAACTCTGCCATGTCTAAGCAGTGCAATAGTGTCTTGGACAGCTCTCATCGGTAGACCACCGGTGAGGTACTTATTCTGGTTATTGGGACCTAGATAGTGATCCAGCTCTGTTCTCTGAATATAGAAAATTGCATTTGGAAATTTGGTATAGCCTGTGAAGTGATCTATATGCATGTGAGTTACGATAACTTTTGTAATCTTGCTAGCCTCCACCCCAGCTTCAGCGAGACTTTCTACGACTCCATATACTGACTTCCCAATAGGCATGGGATCGGTCACGGATGTATCAATCCCAGTATCTACGAGGATTGTCTCGTCTTTGCTCTTAATCACCCAGATAGGAAATGGAAGAGGCATTTCTTTCCCCACATCTGATCGCAAAACTGGAGAAATCATACTAACGTTCCAACTGGGCGATTGACCAATCTTGACGGCCTGAATAGAGTACACATTGGATTGAAGAACCGCTCCCAATATAATTCTATCCTCCGAGCTAGCAATAACTCAGTGAAGTTTATCTAGGCTGCAGGAGTTCCTAACCTCTTTGCCAAGGTATAGATCAGTCGTTGCCTCTCGAGAGGACCATATTGGTCCCAAGCCGATCTGGCTCAAGAACAAGCTTCCTACTGGCGAAAAATTCATAGCGATGAAGAGAATAGTGAGAAATAATAATCTTCATACGGTATGCGAAGAAGCTTTCTGTCCAAACATGGCTGAGTGTTGGGGAGCAGGAACAGCAACCATGATGATTCTGGGCGACATCTGTACCAGGGGGTGTAGGTTCTGTAATGTTATTACGGGAAACCCGGGAGGTTTGGTCGACTCTGATGAACCCAGGAGGATTGCGGATGCCGTTTCTATGATGGACCTCAAGTATATAGTAATCACTTCAGTTGACCGCGACGATCTCCCCGATGGGGGATCAACAATTTTTGCCGAGACGGTACGCGAAGTGAAACGTAGGAATTCTGGGATCCTGGTGGAAGTGTTAACCCCAGACTTTAGAGGGGATACTAAAAGTATTGAAAGAGTTGTATGTTCTAGCCCCGATGTCTTCTCTCACAATATCGAGACCGTACCCCGCTTAAGTCCCAAGGTGCGGGACCCGAG
Source organism: Nitrososphaerota archaeon (assembly GCA_027297425.1). Lineage (GTDB taxonomy): Archaea > Thermoproteota > Nitrososphaeria > Nitrososphaerales > JAPUIC01 > JAPUIC01. The sequence continues at coordinate 11,419 of JAPUIC010000035.1, forward strand.
AGCCAACTATGAACAGTCCCTTGCAGTTCTGGAGTCTATCAAGGGGTTAGAAGGATCTATGTATACAAAATCATCCCTCATGTTAGGGCTGGGTGAAACTGATGATGAGGTTCTCCGATCGATGTTAGATCTCAGATCTATTGGGGTCGATATATTGACGCTTGGCCAGTACTTACGGCCATCAATAGGCCATCTGCCAGTTGTTAGTTATGTCACTCCCTCAAAATTTTCATGGTATAAAGAGAGGGGTGAGGAGCTAGGATTCAAATGTGTGGCCTCGGGGCCTCTCGTAAGAAGCTCCTACAAGGCTGCGGAGAGCTTTTTGACTGCTCAAAGAAATAGAGTTTAGGAAGGGTTAGTTACTAGAAGAGAGTCAGAGAAAGTAAGACGACAATATTGTTGATTACGATCAACCCGGCGTATACCAAAGTGCCTAAAACGTAAAAAGTTATTCCCGTCCTAGGAGTAAACCCCTTTATCAAAGAAAAGAGAGCTCCTGCAATCATTAAGGGCATAAGTTGCTGCCCGAACCAAGAGAAAAAGTCGCCCTGAGATAAGAGAAATACAACCACCTGGTTCCCTTCGATAGAGAGGCCAAACCTAGATACGGTGTATGTTGTTATCACTATATCTGCTAACACTACTAAGATGGCGATAGAAAGAATTTTCCAAAATCTTGCTTGAATCTTCTGAACGGTGTTGGTTAGCTTATGATCTCTCGATTTCCTCGGATAGGCCTTCCTAAATTGAGGTAGATAATTGATGACCGCAAGCCCTACAATGAAGATTCCGAGGGCGATGATAACTAAACTCCCGGTCGGTGAATAATAGGTATTGACAGTTATGTAGGTTAGATAAAAGACGACTATTCCTATGCCAAGGGAAGCCCAGGCAATAGCACCGATGGCTAACTTGACCTTCTTAGAAAGCACTTTCTAAGAGTCCGGGTTATGATATCTCAACGGTAGGAGGGATTAGGTGTCAAATCCTACAGTCTCTCCCCTTTCTAGCCGCTCCTTCTCGACCCTACGGAGTTCCCGTCTGAGGATCTTACCGGTACCGGTTAAGGGGAGTTCCTTTACAAATTCTATCTGCTTGGGGGCCTTGAATGGGGCAATCCTTGACTTCACATGATCTCGTATTTGGAGTGCGAGTTCCTCCGTGGGCTGGTGTTTCTCGAGTAAAATCACGAATGCTTTGACCTTATGACCCATAACTTCGTCAGGTGCACCAATGACACCAGAGTTTGCGATAGCAGGGTGTTCCATAATGGTGTCCTCGACCTCTTTCGGAGATATCAGATAACCCCTGCTCTTTATCAGGTCATCTGATCGGCTCACATACCAATAGTACCCATCTTCGTCTTTGTAGGCCAGGTCCCCAATAAAGAAGTATCCAAACTTGTGCGTTGATTTCCAGAGGTCAGGATTCTTTAGATATTCTACGTGGAGATTTGGCATGTCATCCCGTATCCCAAGGTTCCCTAACTTGTTAATCGGCGATGGGTTCCCATCATCATCTAGTACAGCTATCTGCAAGTTATGGAACGGTTTGCCCATAGATCCTGGTTTTATCTTAGAACCCGGAGGGTTGCCTATTGAGGCATGTGGCTCTGAGCCACCCCATGCCTCCAAAATTTCACAACCGATTCGACTATTCCAGCTATGAAATATTTTGGCAGGGAGAGTTTCGCCGGCACATATTACATGTCTCAGCGACTTCAAGTCGTAGTTCTTCTCGATTTCTGGAATAGCCATTATCATCTTGTATAAGGTCGGTACAGAGCAGAAGATAGTTACGCGATACTTATCGATAGATTCCAAGGCCTTTTCCGGAGTTATTCTTTCGTTAAAGGCTACTACGGATGCCCCTTTGAAGAGAGGACATACAAAAGCGGTTCCGAAGGGATAACTGAAACTGATCTCTTGGGGATGTAGGACTATATCCGACGCCTTGTAATCCATCCAGGCATTACAGTTCTCACCTGCCACGTTTATCCAGCGATGTACATGGAGGATTCCCTTTGGTGGACCCGTAGTACCGGAAGTATAGAAGACGAAGGCAGGGTCATCTGCTTTGAGTTCTAACTTTTCAAGATCTGAGGAAGCATCCTTGACCAAGTCCCAATATGATAGGAATTCATCTTGTCTTTCATCGAGCAATACCAGTTTTTTTATCGTGTCATTCTTCTTCATGGACTCTACTAGAGCTTGCTGAAATTCATTATTTGTAACAGCAAGTACTGCATCGGAATTGTTTAGGATATGCTCCAGTTCTGAGGTACCAAATAGGGTATTAGTAGGACAAGGGATAGCGCCTATCTTTAGAGAGCCCAATATCATGCTGAAGTATTCGGCGGAATTAGGAAGTCTGAAGAGGATCTTATCACCCCTATTAATTCCGAGTGACTTTAACGCATTCCCAAACCTGTTTTGCATTTCTTGAAGCATCGCGAAAGTTATCTTTCTATCATCTTGGTAGATAGCGATATCATCTGATCTTCCTTCCTCGACCCACCGGTCACAGATCCACCAAGACATGTTTGTTCGTTCGGGGATCTTGTATACTCCCTGGTTAGACATGACGATAGGTCACGATCTAAGACTAATAAGTTCAATGTCGCGTATTATACTAATGGAAAAGTAGAATCTTCGTTAGGTCTTATTCATCAAGTAAGCATCCATGAAGTATCGGTCATCCTCATCCAGTTCGCCGTCGCCCTCAGTTCCGAGGAGTTTGTTATAATCCCTGATCGATGCTTTGTTGCCAG
>JAPUIC010000036.1 GCA_027297425.1 Nitrososphaerota archaeon
ATTTGGCTAGAAGGAAGTCCGCATGTAGAGGAAACTCTGTATTGGCTGAGCCTTCTAGTTGATACTGAACTCCCGATCACTGGAAATGCTTCTCAACGGGCTCACGGCAGACTTGCAAATGATGGTGATAGGAACATAGTCGACTCTGTTGACTACATATTATCCGGCGAGGGAACTGGGTTAGGTGCTGTAGGCATTCAGGATCAACAGATCTTTGCAGCAAGGGAGTTTAAGAAGGCTGATGATAGACCTGGGAACTATAAAGCTACAGGAGGACACGGCGGAATCTTGGGTACGATCAAGGCTGATGTGACTATCTGGTACACCCCTCATTACAAACACACCTCAAATTCAGAGGTTAATCTTAGCCAGCTTAATGAAAATGTAGAGTTCATCACTAACGCCGCTGATTCTGAAATGGCTTCCGTCCGTGTCAAGGACGAAGACGGTCTCTTATTAGGTTCATGCATTCCAAGGGTCCATATCGTCAAATCAGCTCATTATATGCAAGAAGACCAAGATGAGATTCCCGAGCAAGAGGCGGATATAATGGCCTGGATTCAAAAGGCTCAAGAGGATCAGAGTCTGCCAGATGAAGACCGGCCTAAACTACACGGTTTGGTACTTGAAGGCAGTTCTCCATATGCCACGGGTTCTCGTTCGCAGGGAAAAGCCCTTAACCTAGCGGCTCTCAATGGGATGCCAGTCGTTCGGGTAGGTAGAAGCGACCCTGGTGGTAAAGTTCCGACAAATCCATCTGATCTTACGATTGAGGGTAGCAACCTCGATAGCAACAAGGCAAGACTGCTCCTAATAGCCTCAATGCTCAAACTCGGCAGGCTACCTAAGGCTAGCGATCCCAAGAATCCAACACGCGCAGAACGAGATAGGATTATCGAAAAAATTGTAGACTTTCAGAAAATCTTCGAAACACATTAGATTAGCTTACAATATCTAGGAACTATTCGCTCCCGTAGCACTAAAATTGTTCAAAAGCCTATGATTATTTAAAAGCCAACCTAGAGATTAGAAAAGTAAGAAGGATACTAATAATTCTTCAATGAAAGGTCAACTAATTTTCAACAGGGATCTTTAGATACTCATGACAATAATACCAGACGAATTCAAATGGGACCGACCCTTCGAAATGAGAACGTGGCTGAGTCTGCGATAATCTACGCGAAAAGCATGGAAGGACTGGATCAGCTAGTAAAGAATGCATGCCCTTCAGACATTGATAATGCGGAAGATTTTGCACTTGACCGTCAGACTGGTGACGAGATCAGGAGGATCGATAAAGAGATACTGGTTTCCAAGTCAGATACCCATAAGCAAAACATGCTTCTAGTTTACAAATACTACCTGAAGGGTTACCTGACAGAAGACCAATTGAATAGTGCATTCCTGGACAAAACTCCTGCAGACCTCTTTACGAATAATACAAGAATGTATCCACTCAAGGAAGATCTAAGATAGACCGAGTAAGTATCGACTTCTAGGTTGCTCTCTTACTTTCGGGGGCAAAGGCTACTTTGTCTAGCTAGCATCCTTGGCAGACAGCCATGAGAGATCGGAATCCACCTTGATCGACGGATGGTCTGGATCCACGAGGATAATTTCAAACCACTGATTTTTTCCGTCTCGGTAAACAACATAGCTGCCCATGACCTTAAGATTGGGGAACTTCTTCAGAACCCTTCGCTCAGCGACCTGCTTCATACTTATTGCAGCCTTTATCCTCACAGTTCCAAGGTGTTTAGGCCTTCGCCCAGATTTAGGTCTCGATTTCCTCATCCCACCCCGACCTACTCGGACCCTTAACATTACGAATCCTTGCTTGGATTTGAAGCCCAACTTCCTTGCTCTGTCCAAGCGACTAGGCCTTTCAATTCTAAGTATGGCCTGTTCTCTTCTCCATATTACCGCACGATCTTTAATTATCGAGGATCGTGTTTGGAGATGACCTTCCCACGTTTTAGAAATATATCTATACAACTATAACATCTCTTTTTTAAGACCTACTAGATAGAGTTTCGTATATCTTTTCTACGAGCATTAATGCAGCAGTCTCATGGACCTCTCTCGTTTGACTTCCTATATGTGGCGTACATATTACTGATGGAAGATCAATCAGCTCCCGAGTTGCCGGTGGCTCGACTTCAAATACATCGAGTGCTGCCCCGAAGATACTCTTAGACTGGAGAGCTTCCAGTAATGCCTTTTCGTCCACAATCTCGCCACGAGATGTATTGATCAAGCATGCGGATTTTTTCATCTTAGAAAAGGACTGCTCGGATATTAAATGCCTGGTTTCAGGACTAAGCGGAAGATGAAGTGTAACAAAGTCAGAATTCATTAATAAAGTCTCTAATTCAACCATCTCCACTCCCCTCTGCCCTCCTAACTGCTTCTTTTCTTGGCTTAAGTATGGATCATAAGCATGAATTCGCATCCCGAATGCAAGGCAGAGTTCTGAAACCCTCGTGCCTATCCGACCTAGCCCGATTACACCGACAGTCTTTCCCTTGAGCTGGCTACCCATAAGTTCCCATTTCAACCATTCGCCACTCTTCATGGAGGCAGTAGCGACCGTAATGTTCCGAGCAAAGCTCAACATTAGCCCTAACGCGAGTTCGGCGACGGCTTCAACTGATGCCTCCGGTGTATTGATTACCTTTATTCCAGCACTGTTGGCTGCTTTAACATCGATATTATCCAGTCCCGTACCTGCTCTCCCAATAACCTTCAACATAGTCCCAGCCGCGATAACGTCCTCCGTGACCTTAGTCCTGCTTCTCACTATAATAACTTCATACTCCGGGATTTTATTGATCAATTCCTCAGGACTAATATTAGGCTCATTAGAAACATCCAAACCCCCCTTCTTCAACCTCTCTAGGCCATTATCTGAGATAGGATCACAAACTAAAACTCTGAAGGCATCCATTCCAAAACATCAACAACTCTATCTTCGTTTGTGGCTTGAGCCCTCTGAATCTACTATTTGAATTTTGGGTTATCTCACTTCGATCTCGCTATGTATAAGAGAGATGAGATAAAATCTATTGAGGCAGTTGATGCTTGGGGTATTGGGGAAGCCAAATGTTGGCAAGACAACTTTCTTTAATGCAGCTACTCTCTTGTCGGCACAAGTCGGCAACTATCCTTTCACAACTGTAACTCCAAACATGGGTATCGCGAACGTACGAGTGCCTTGTGTTTGTAAAGAGATGGGTGTTACAGATAACCCTTCAAATTCATCGTGTATCGATGGTAATCGGCTGATACCTATCAGACTTGTAGACGTTGCAGGTTTGGTTTCTGGTGCTTCCAAAGGGAGAGGTCTGGGAAACAAGTTCTTGGATGAGATAAGACAAGCAGACGCTCTGATCCACATAGTTGACGCATCTGGGTCAAGTGATGAAGAGGGACAGAGCTGCCCTCCCGGTTCACATGATCCTGTAAGCGACCTAGAATTTGTGGAGCAAGAATTTGATGCATGGATATATGGGATCTTGCAGAAGGACTGGCCCTACATAGCGCGCTCTGCGGAGAGTGGAACCCGGAAATTAACGGCAGCTTTAGCTGAAAAGTTGAGCGGACTGAAGATTGGGGAGCATGAGATTAATGCTTCTATCTCTGAGCTCGATCTTTCAAAAGACCAGCCGAATAGATGGTCGAAGGACGATCTATTCAAATTCTGCCGACAATTAAGAGAGATCTCAAAACCATCACTAGTAGTTGCGAATAAGATCGATATAGGAAGTTCTCGTGATAATCTTAAAATGCTAAGGGAGACTGGTAGAGAAGTCGTCCCCTGTGCCGCAGAAGCAGAGGTCATGCTCCGGAGGGCCTCGGAGAAGGGATTGATAAAATATCTCCCTGGTGATGGGCACTTTGAGATGAGTTCTAACATGACTGGGGAACAGGAAAAGGCTCTCTCTCTTGTTAGAGACAAGATATTGAAAGAGTTTGGTTCAACAGGTGTTCAAGAGGCAATTAATTCCGCATACTTCAAACTGTTAAAGAATATTGTAGTTTATCCTGTAGAAGATGAGAAGAATCTGACTGATAAGAAGGGTAGAGTTTTACCTGATGCCTATTTAGTGCCTTTAGGTTCCACGGTCAAACAATTAGCCTACCGCGTTCATACAGATCTAGGCGAATCTATCTTGTACGCGATAGATGCAAAGAAAGGTACCAGGTTGGGTGTAGATGCAGTTCTCAACGACGGCGATGTCGTGAAGATCGTCTCGACAGCAAAGAGAACTTGATCATTCAGCAGGTTTTGCCTGCATCGGCATATCTCCTCCTGCAGACTCTTCCAAGTTTTCAGGTTTAGCTAATATCTTCATCTTGCGAATACCTATATGTCGAATCTGCACGATTTTCTTAGCCTCGTTGTAAATATCGGATGCGACCTTTCCCAATACCGCTTCTTGGGCTAGCTGATAATATGTAAGATTCTTGGCCTTTTGGATTAATATCTCAATTGCGATCTCTTTGATCCTGCGCTTCTTTGAGACGTTGAGTCTATTGCTCGATAAAGCAATTAAGTAGACTCTGATCTTAACTTTGTCCTTTGTTTCAAAATCCTCTACCATGTCAACCATGGATGATCCTCGACGAATCAGGCTCCGAAGATATTCCCTTGAGTACTCATAACCCTTTAAGATAGTTTGGACTTTATCTCCAACGATCTTTGATATCTCGAAATATAATTTTATTGAATATTGCTGAGGATCCTGCTTGACTAGGTCGTACAGTGTAGTCTCTATGACTCGTCCCACTGCACCTTCGTCGTCAGAAATCGGTATTTGGGCGAGAAGAGTTGAACCAAACGCAGATGGCGCCTCTACCATCTTCCATTTCTTCTCTCGCCACTTATCTCTGACCCTACCGCCACGCTTAGCCCTTGGCATATCTTTTCGAAAACTTAGAGCCCATGGTTATAAGTTGAGCTACAAATTGATGAAGATTAATATTCTCGCTCTAGTTACTTTACTTCGCTAATGTTAGATATCAGGATAGTCAGAGAAGATCCTGAAATCATCAGAAAAATGTTAGAAAAGAGGAATTCCTCATTTCCTCTAGAAGATCTGATTCAGAAGGATAAGGAGCTAAGAGCTCTCATGACTCGAACCCAAGAACTAAAGCACGATCGGAATAAAGCTTCTGAGGATATCGCTAAGAAGAAGAAATCTGGGGTCGAGAGCAGTAAGGAGATCCAAGAAATGCGTAGCCTTGGTAGAGAGATAGAGTCTTCGAACAATCAGATGGATAATTTACAGAAAAGTGTACGTGGCTTGCTTATGGAATTACCGAATCTGCCACATTCTACAGTTCCTGATGGCAAGGACGAATCCCAGAATCTAACCATTCGGTCGGTTGGCAAGCAGAGCGTCCCGGCTTTTAGAGCCAAAGACCATATAGAATTGGGCTCCGATCTAGGACTGATCGATATAGATCGAGCTTCGAAGGTTTCGGGGTCAAGATTCTACTACTTGAAAGGAGATCTGGTATTACTGAATCAAGCATTGATAATGTATGCCTTGGAATTTTTGAAAGAGCGAAACTTCGAGTTGATACAACCGCCATATCTCCTCCACAGGAAAATTGTGGAAGGCTGTGTTACACTTTCGGACTTTGAAGATTCGATATACCAAATCGAAGGGCAGGATCTCTACTTACTTCCTACATCTGAACATGCGATAGCCGGGTTCCATTACGATGAGATCTTGGAGGGTCAGAATCTCCCCCTGGCATATTCAGGGGTATCTCCATGTTTTAGGAAGGAAGCTGGAACATCTGGTAGAGATACCAAGGGTATATTCAGGGTCCATCAGTTTGAGAAGGTTGAGCAGTTCATATTTTCTAAGCCAGAAAATTCTTGGAAGCAACATGAATTTTTATTGAAGAATGCGGAGGACTTCTTTCAAAGTCTCGGATTGGCATACCGAATAGTAAATGTCTGTATCGGCGATTTAGGCGCAGTCGCTGCTAAAAAGTACGATCTCGAGATTTGGCTTGCAGGACAAAAGAAGTACAGGGAAGCCGTCTCTTGCTCTAACTGCACAGACTATCAGGCTAGACGTCTGAATATCAGGTTTAGAGATAAACAAAATGACGAAAGCAGTTTTGTACACACCATAAATTCAACCTTGGTAGCTACTGAGAGAGCTCTGATAGGAATAATGGAAAACTATCAGACCAAGGAAGGCAGTATATCGATACCGGAGGTACTACGACCATATATGTCTGGGTCGGAAGAGATTAACTGAAAATTAACTTCTCATGGCTCTGCCATGAATCTGATGAACTCTTCTTTTGAACGAGGTTGAAGAGTATAGTTTGTTCTCTTCTCCGAACCGATAGTTGAGGAAGCTCTTTCTCCGTAGTCATGTCCGGGATATACCTCAATATCATCGTGCAAGACCGCGATCTTATGGAAAAGGCTATCGTACATCTCTTCTGAACTTCCGCCGGACAGGTCTGTTCTTCCACACTCCCCTATGAATAGGGTATCTCCCGTCAGCAGTTTCTTATCTGCAAGTAAGCAGATTCCATCAGGACTATGACCGGGCGTGTGAATCACCTTGATCTTAGTAGCCCCTAGTTCTATTATATCGCCGTCTACAACTTGACGACTACCTTCTACCTTAGAATTCTTGTGCGTAATCAGTTCAGCTCCGGTTAGCCTTATTGCCTCGTCATTCCCTAAAATGTGATCCCAGTGAGAGTGAGTATTTACTACATACTTTATCGCTATACCTGATTTTTTTGAGCGTTCTAGATATTCTTCCACTGGTATACCTGGATCTATCAACGCACCTGTCTTTGTCTCCTCGTCTGCTAGAATATAGGAAAAGTTCTTTTCAGGCTCACGGGGGATCTGGATGAGTATCAAATGCGATTATGAACCCTTAGGTAGCATATAACATGCTCGATGTTCGCAGCAGTTCAAAAATGATGCTCCACTCAAGATTTAAATATTGTAGCTAGACGTTTTTCTCCCAATTTGGTTAGCGAATTTATCCTCGTCCTAGCTGTCGGCGGCTTTGGAATGGCCGCTGCCATACCGATGTTGATGGCCCACAAGGTTCTTGCCCCAAATAGGCCCGGATTTGTGAAGAACTCAGCTTATGAATGTGGCCAGACCCCTACGGGCGAGGGAAAGATGAGTTTCATGATGCAATATTACTCCTTCCTGATCATGTTTGTCGTCATAGACGTGATGGCGCTTTTTCTCTTTGCATGGGGTGTTGCTTATGTAGAGCTTGGCTTGACCAGCGTACTGCCTGTCATAGCCTTTCTTGCCATAATGATGCCCGCGGTTGGATATGCACTGTATATGTCTGATAAGAAGAACGTGTGGTAACTAACAGTAAGAAGAGAATCTGGTGGTCATTATGTCGAATCCAGTCGAAAGCGATAAGAAATCAACGGATACAGCCAAGCAAGAGGTTCCTCCTCCTAAAGTAGTTTCTACTCCGTCTAGTCCTCCACCAGCTCCTTCTGCACCACCAGCTCCTCCTGCTGCCAAGCTTCCTTGCGAATTTTGTAGGCGGATTCTCGACTCTGCTGAGAATTTGGAGAAGCATAAGAAAGATGAGCATAAGGCGGATCTCAAGAAGCTACAGGCCCTTCATACATTATCTGATTCGATCGTATCGAAAATTGGCGCTGGTTCATCCTCATCGTTCGTTAAGCCGAGGAGGTTCAAGATATCCGTCCCTGTCAAGAAAATTCTCAAAACAGCACTATATCTGAGGGACGATATAGGTTATGATAGCGTAGAATCGGTATCAGGGGTAGATTGGCCAAACGATAACCAGTTTGAAGTAGTTTATCATCTCACCTCCTATTCTATCAAAGCGCTCGAAGATACTGTACTAGCGCTCTCTACAAAAGTTCCGAGAGATAACCCGAAGGCCCCATCGCTTGAGTCGGTTTGGAAGAGTTCTGAATATCATGAGAGAGAGACACATGAAATGTTCGGCATCATCTTCAAAGATCATCCATGCCTCGACCTACTCCTACTTCCGGAAGACTGGTGCGATATTCCCCCACTCAGGAAAGATTTCAACCTTCCTAGGAGGACGAGATAACCATGTCTACAATGTCCCTCAGTGTTGGTCCTCAGCACCCAGGCTCTGGACACTTCAGGCTCCAGTTGAAAGTGAAGGGAGACATCATCGTCGATGTCGTTCCTGATGCTGGGTATGTCCACCGAGGGGAGGAGAAGATGTGCGAATATCGTAATCTCGTGCAAAACATCCCACACTTGGAGAGACCAGTAATTCTGGATTCGGTTGGAGTTCTATATCCATACGTGCTTGCTTGTGAGGACCTCTTGGATATCGAAGTGCCTGAAAGAGCCCAGTATCTCCGAGTGGCGATGGCCGAAATAAATCGAATAATCAGTCACCTCTATTGGCTTGGAATATATGGCATCTTTCTCGGACATTCTACTATGTTCATGTGGCCTATGGGTGACCGCGAACCTTTCATCGATCTAGCTCAGCTTGCTTCTGGGGCACGAGTTACCTTTGCATATCTGGTACCTGGTGGCGTAAGAAATGATGTCCCAGACTCATTCGAGTCTCAGGCTCTGAAAGTGATCAGGTACTTTGAAGGTAGGTTACGGGAATACGATAACATCTTCTTCAGCAATCCTCTCTTCCTAGGAAGAACTAAAGGAGTCGGAGTATTAACAAAGAAGGATGCTATATCCCTAGGAGCTGTTGGCCCTACTCTCAGAGGTTCTGGTATTAGATCTGATGTTAGAAAAACAGAACCTTACGATGTCTACGATGAATTAGACTTCGATATTCCCGTCCTCGATGAGGGTGACTCGTACTCACGGGCGATGGTGGCTTTTCTTGAAATGAAGGAGAGTCTTAAGATCATCAAGCAGGCTGTTGAAAAGATGCCCAAGGGCCCCGTTAAGGTTGGGATGCGGGGACAGGTTAGACTTCCGGCAGGAGAATCTTACGCCAGAGCGGAAGCTGCAAGGGGCGCCATGAGCTACTATATAGTGAGCGATGCTGGAAAATTCCCCTATAGGATTAAGATTAGTCCCCCTTCGTTTCGAAACCTTCCAACCATTCCATTTCTGCTGAAAGGAGCAAGATTGGCAGACATGCCTGTCATCTATTGGGGGATCAACTACTGGCCGGTAGAAGCTGATAGATAGATGAGTGAGCCGATAGAAAATGTAAACGACTTCATCAAGAAGGTCCTAGAGATCGCCTTTTGGGTTCTGATATTTCTCCCAATGCTTATCTTTCCTATCATCCTAATAGTTGAAAACTATCTACCGACAAAAATCTCGACTCTAATGGCAAATCCAGACCCAGAGATGATCTTTGCTCTTCTGGATTCTGATTTCTTCAGGGTAGCGGTCTTTCCCGGCTTCACATTTGCGGCGGGTTTTGCTGCCTTCATCGGGCTCTGGGAGAGAAAAATCCTAGCGAAGATGCAGATGCGCGTAGGACCTTTGTATGCGGGAAAATTCGAAGGCATCCTTCAGCCTATAGCTGATCTGCTGAAACTGATGTCAAAAGAGATCATAACGCCTAGAGGCGTCGACAAGCCAATCTTCTGGGCTGTCCCGCTTATCACTGTCGCGATCGCCGCGTCGCTCCTAGCCGTCATCCCGCTCTCCGAGACTTCAGTTATTGCTCGGACCGATGTTGGCGTACTGATAATATTCGCCATTCTTAGCTTCTTTCCAATAGCGGCTTTAATGGCTGGATGGGCTAGTAACAGCAAATACCCATTGATCGGCGCTTTGAGGGCGCTGCACCAGATGGTGGCCTACGAGATCCCTATGATCTTGGCGATCCTGGGTGTGGTTATCTTATCGAGTTCCATGAACCTCCTCGAGATCGTTAGGATTCAAGAAAATATTTGGTTCCTGTTTCTACTTCCTATCGGAGCTGTCGTCTTCTTCATAACCGCTCTCGCCGAGCTCGAAAGAGTGCCATTTGATCTGCCCGAGGCAGAGTCGGAGATAGTTACTGGCTGGTTGACAGAATACTCCGGGATGCTTTTTGGTGTTATCCTCGGTATAGCTGTATACGTCAAGTTTTACGCTTTTGCAGCGCTATTTACCGTCTTCTTTCTCGGAGGCTGGCACGGACCATCAGTCATACCGGCTGAGATATGGTTCATCCTCAAGACCTTCTTAGTGATTACACTAATGATAATTCCCCGTGGTGTTTATCCGAGAATCAGAATAGATATAATGCTAAGAGCTGGCTGGGCGAAACTGTTGATGCTCTCTCTGTTGAACATCTTCGTAGCCCTTCTGATCCTTGAGCTAGGGATATTACCGGTGAGATAAGATGATAGATATTCCCTTTCTAATACTATCTGTCCTTGCGATAGTTACGGCTATCATGGCACTAGAGTCCAAGGAGATCATCTATGGTGCAGTTTCGTTAGCGATTACTTTCCTAATGATAGCTGGATTCTTCATCATTCTCCAAGTCCCATTTCTCGCTATGTTCCAGATCATAATCAATGTCGGTGCAGTAGCAGTTATAATCCTCTTTACGGTGATGCTCGTTGGTACTGGTACCGTAGTTGCTACGGCGAGAGACCGAAAGAATTCGATCTTCGCGATAACCGTAGGTATCGTCTTTGCAGCAGGCCTCATCATCATCCTGTCTCAATGGCCGGGGGCGATAAGGGCAGTTCCAATCTCCCTATCAATCAAGGAATGGGTAGGCGGTATAGCCTCAATGTTGATCGGTCCATTTACTCCTGTCTTCCTAACTGCAGCACTCCTACTGACTGCTGCGTTAATAGGTGCCTTGACTCTGGCCAAGAGCGAAGGTACTCCGGAGGAGGTAAAAGATGGCTGAGCTATCGAGCTTTCTAGTCCTCTCTGCAATTCTGTTTTCGATAGGCGTCTATGGCATAATATCGAAGAAGAGCGCGATAAGAATTCTCATATCCATAGAGATCATGTTGAACGCAGTACTGCTGAACTTCGTCGCCCTCTCTAGTTTTCAGGTACTTGAACCTCCACTCCTTCTAACCGGACAGCTCTTTGCTATGTTTGTGATTACTATCGCGGCAGCAGAAGCAGCTGTGGGCTTGGCGCTAATGGTAACCGTATACCGCGCCCATCAGAGCATAGAAGTCAGTAACTTGAAGAGGCTGAAAGGGTGATTGAATGGCTGAAATACCATTCTTATGGATCGCGGTTCTAGCTCCGATACTGCTCTCTCCTCTTGTCTACTGGTTAGGGAGTAGAGCAAATGAGAGAACCGGATGGATCGCTTTTGCCATCTTACTCTACCCTCTAATAGTCTCCACGTATGCCCTTCTTTCTGGTAAGAATCTTGTAGATCCCCTAATCTCCATATCGCCTATAGTAGGATCCTTTGGGATGTTGACCGATGGGCTCAGCGCTCCAATATTCTTCATAATCTCCCTTCTCTCTGCAATCTTAGCTGTTTATTCGATCCCATACATGAAGCATAGGATCGAAGAGGGTAAAGGAACCGTTCCAGGATACGGAGCGTTCTACTCTCTGTTCGTTCTGTACTTTGCGGGTATGGCCGGAACCGTCCTCTCGACGAACCTGCTATCTTTCTTCATGTTCTTCGAACTTATGCTGATCCCATCATTCTTTCTCATAGCTCTCTGGGGCTACGGTGAGAGAGTAAGGATATCCTTCATGTACCTACTCTGGACTCATGTTGGTGCCGTCATTCTGCTGTTGGGCATTCTTGCTACTGGCTTCTTCGGTAACACGTTTGATATTGGTGTACTGACGGCATTTGCGGGATTATCTCAAGAATGGATTCCGCAGGGAGCTATGAGATGGGTAGGCGCTGCCATCTTGCTCGGTCTTCTGGTGAAGATGTCCGTCTTTGCTTTACACATCTGGCTGCCCTATGCACACGCTGAAGCACCCACTCCGGTCAGTGCCGTCCTCTCTCCAGCAATGGTAGGGATAGGAGGATATGCGATAGTAAGGATTGTCGGACAGATATACCTGCCCTTCTTACAAGATATCTCACTCTTCCTGATGGGATGGGCATTAGTTACTATGGTCTACGGTGGGTTCATGGCACTCAAACAGGACGACTTCAAGAAACTCCTAGCATATTCGACCGTAAGCCAGATGGGTTACATGCTCCTTGGAATTGCCAGTCTTCAGCCATTGGGAATTACGGGAGGCATATTTCACTATGTTAGTCATGGCGCCGCCAAAGGACTCCTCTTCATGGTAGCCGGCTCGATCATTCTTCAAGGGAATGGGCTGAGAAGCATCAGAGGG
>JAPUIC010000037.1 GCA_027297425.1 Nitrososphaerota archaeon
TCAAAGTCTATTCTCGAAGCATATGGTGTATCTTGTTCGAAGACTATCCTGGCTAAAGATAATGAAGAAGCCTTGAGAGCAGCCAAAGAAATAGGTTACCCATTAGTCATGAAGGTAGCATCCCCAGATATAGTGCACAAGACCGACGCAGGCTGTGTACGTATGGATATATCCACTGATGTTGAGGTTCAACAGGCTTTTTCCGATATTATCAAAAACGCAAAGGCATTCAAGGCGGATGTAGATCTAAGGGGGGTAGTAGTTCAGGAACAGGCCAAAAAAGGCACTGAAGTAATAGTCGGAATGTTGAAAGATAAAACATTTGGTCCTGCATTGATGTTTGGGCTTGGCGGAATATTTGTAGAAGTCTTGAAGGACGTGTCATTTAGAGTTGTGCCATTGAATCAATACGACGCGGAATCTATGATCAGAGAGATTAAGGGCTATAGAGTTTTGAAAGGAGTACGGGGGGCACCGCCATCCGATGAGGGGGCAATTGTGAACATTCTAATTTCTTGTTCAAAACTTGCCCAAGATTTCGAATCAAAGATAGTTGAAATGGATGTAAATCCATTACTAATCTATCCTGATGGTGCGAAAGCTGTCGACGCCAGGATAGTCTTAGCCTAACATTCGCTAGCGACATCTTCCAGTTTTGTGCCTTTAAGCATACATTCCTCATAACCGTTATCGCTAGGTAATTTACAATCGTATTTACAACCAACCCAACGTTGGCCAAGATTAACAGTTGTGTGATAACAACTTTTTTTATGTTAAATAAATTATCATAAGATGAGTTCGAAAAGGAGCAGTGGTTCTCTAGTTGTCAGGTAAGGATTATCGATTATTCAAAACACTGGATAAGCTTACGAAACCGAAAGGTATCGCTATCGTAGGTGCTTCGGAAAAACCAAGATCATGGGGATATATGATCACGCACAATTTGATGGAAGCCGGCTACGGCGGTGAAATTTTTCCGGTAAATCCAAAACTGGACAAGCTCTTCGGACTCGATGTTCACTCTAATATCGGGAAGATAGGCAAGATCCCTGATCTCGCATTAATTCTGGTCCCGAAACATAGGGTGTTTGAGGTACTTGAGGATTGTTCAAAATCCGGTATCGAAATCGTAGTAGTTTTCTCGTCTGGGTTTAGTGAGTTCGGGGAGGAGGGGGCACCCTATGAGGTAAAACTCTCCTCACTCGTGCAGAGGTTGAATATCAGGATGGTTGGACCCAATTGTAATGGGTTCTATAATGCATCGATGCGATTGAATGCTACTGAGATAAAGAGTCGGTTTATCAAAGAAGGACCAATGGCGCTAATAAGTCAAAGTGGTTTCATCGGTCGGAGCATGACCATCTGGGGAGCTAGAATGGGCCTTAATATTGGACAATTTCTTGCTTTGGGTAATGAATGCGATATTACAGTTAATGATATGATAAAGTACTATGGTCAGGATCCATCGGTGAAGGGTATTGGGGTCTACATCGAGGGCCTGAAAGACGGTAGGGGATTTATGAAGACTGCTCGTGAGGTCGCACAGGAAAAGGTTATTGTTTCACTTAGGGCTGGAAAGTTTGCGGCTGGAGCAAGAGCAGCATTATCCCATACCTCCAAGATTGCGGGAAATACGGGTGTATACGAAGGAATGCTGAAGCAGATAGGTGTACCAAGTGTCTATACTGCTGAACACCTCTTATGTACAACGTATGCGTTGATAGATCTTCCACTTCTGAAAGGAGGTCGTCTAGGCATCGTGACTATTGGGGGAGGTTATGGTGTACTTCTCAGCGACGCGTTATCTAGAGTAGGACTAGACGTTCCGGAACTATCGCAACACTTGAAATCAGAACTCAGAGGGATCGTTACAGAGACTAGAGCCTCAGTTAGAAACCCGATCGATTTGGGAGCTACTTGGCCCGTTGACATAGATCTAGTCTTGAAGGTTTCTGAACTTATTATAGCCTCGGATGAGGTTGATGGTTTGGTCATTCATGACCTAATCGATGCTATAAACGGTAGCCTCTGGGCAGGGTCAGAAGATATAGATATCCCGTTGGAGAAGCTCGAGAATATTTGTTCGCTCTCTGAGAGGTTTGAGAAACCACTTCTGATATGTTCGCCCATAAGATCTTTAGAAATGGAAGGATCAGAATTAATCCGTAGGAGAGTATTTCTACGCCTCGAGGATATAGCAGTAGCTCTTTCTAGTTCATTATTTAGGAGAAAGTGGAAAACTGGTATAGATTCTAAGATCATCCGAAATTGAATTTTCATAAATTATATACCAAAAAAAATAAATAAATTATAAGGCCGTTTCCGGTCTTATGATTGCCTTTCAATTAATTATCCTGTATTAGACTAATGGTATTTTAAGAAAATGGACACAGAACTTAAGCTCCGGATGCAAGAAGGGGGTATCCACCCAATATCTATTGAAACTCCATTCTCTATGGGGAATGTTAACTGTTATCTCATTGAAGGGAATCCCCTCACACTAATTGATGCTGCTGTTAGGACTGATTCTGCATCCGATAAAGTCACTCGAACGATGAAAACGTTGGGCTATGAAATAGAGGATATAGAAAAGATCTATTTGACTCATGCACATCCTGATCACCTTGGCCTAGTGAGCTGGATTATGAGTAAAACCGAAGCTGATGTGTACGTGTCGCCTTATGAACTTGATCTGGCAACTGACTTCGAAGGAGAGATGAAGCGATATAGAGAATCGGCTAGAAATCTTATGTTCAGATGTGGTGTACCAGAAGAGCTTTACAATGAGATGATGATCACAAGGAAAAAATTTGGGCCCCCGTTTGAACCTATAAACGCCCAAACTGTAAAGGACGGAGATCTAGTAAAAGCTGGAGATCTCATACTGAAAGCTCTACATTGCCCCGGTCATAGCAAAGGATCTACCTGTTTTCTCGCTCAGGATGCTGGCGTTGTATTCGTTGGAGACCATGTTCTCCCCAGAATAACGCCGAATATTAGTCACTGGATAGAACCATTACAGGACAGCAAATTACAAGCGTTACATCATTATCTATCGTCATTAAGATCTTTACTTTCGTTCTCAAATTACGTTGCATTGGCTGGACATGGAGATGTCATCCCCAACCTGGGAAAGCGGATAAAATACATCCTAAATTTTCATGAAGAACGATTGGGAAAGGTTTTGAGAGTGGTAAGTAAAGGAGTATGTACCCCTCATGAAGTAAGCTTAGCGATATTTGGTAAAGTCGATGGATGGTCTCTTCAGTTTGCCGTATTCGAGGCATTATCTCACCTGGACTATTTAGAGGACGAGGGGAAAATTCGAAGGGTCGACTCGGACAGTAATGATGCCATCCGCTTTCATCTTTTGAAATAAATTCAGGCAGTCCCAGAACCTTCGACATTGTTAGTCAAAATCAGAATGTTCCTTTCAGGTGGGAAACTGAAGTAGGGGTCTCGACTAACATTACCTTGGGAATCCTCTAGGCTTATTATGAACGGATATTATATTGCGATTATGCCAAAAGCGTATGTGCTCATTAATACCGATCCCGAAGTGGAAGAAGAATTTATCGAGGAGCTGAAGAGGATTAAAGAAGTAACTGAGGTGTCATCCGTATACGGAATTTATGACTTTTTTGCCAAAATAGAGGCGGAATCTATGGAGAAGGTAAAGGAAGTAATAACGTCGAAACTAAGAAGGATGAAGGACATCAAGGCGACCGTTACTTTGGTTGCGGTCGAAGACTAGATTTCATATCCCTTGGAATAGGACACTATTAAAAGGGGAAAAGATGGTCCTGCTAGATAAGCGATAGCAATGGTCGAATTTGGAAGTATTACAGCTGTTTTATTCCCTATATTGTGGATGGGAGCCCTATTATCATTCATCTTATTCCAGCAACGGATCCAGATCTGGAGGTCCGTAGCAGAAGTAGGAAAGAGTCTAAGGAAACTTGAGTCTTTCAAGGTGGAGGGGAGAAAGCATGCCTTAGACTACGTGACTGGGATGAGTAAGGCAGGATTAGATGTAGGGCCTAAGTTGGATAAGTTTCTAGATTATTTTACGATCATGCCGGTAAGTCTCGATCCAAAGGGCGTAGTATCTAAGATAGAGCATCTGATGAATTTGTCCGACGAACGATTGAAGCGGGAGATTGAAATTTTTTCTGGAAATAAGGATCCTGTGAAAGTGAGTATTGCTAATAATGTTATTCAGGCTGCAAGCGCGCTCAACCTGATCTATAAAATTGTTAGACATTTTTACATTTTGGGGAAAAAGACGAAGAATGTTTACCTTATGATACAGCTTCAGATGATTATGCCTATGATTATGGAGGTTTCAGAAGCCTTCTCTAAGGCTGTTGAGGCAATTCAAAAGATGCAACCTATTGGTGACGGTATAGGTCCGATGATTGTAGGAAAGATGATGTTAGGAACGAAAAAAAGGATAGTAGCCAATGAAACGATAATGGCTCAAACTGAGATGATGGGTCGGAAGGTATACCTGCTTAAGGCTGAAGGTCCTGGAGGAAGCGTCGGAGAAATAGGAACCGCGATTCACAATTTGTTAGAGGGTTCAAAACAGAAGAAGAAAGCAAATGTAGTGGTCATGATTGATGCAGCCCTAAAACTCGAAGGAGAGGGCACGGGTGACGTCGCTGAGGGGATCGGAGCCGCGATTGGAGGAATAGGTGTTGATAGATACAAGATAGAAGAAGTTGCTTCAAAATTTGGTATACCATTATACGCTATAATCATAAAACAATCGATGGCGGAAGCACTATCTGTGATGAAGAAGGAAATAGCTGATTCAGTAGATAAGGCTACCTTGATACTACAAAGGGTAATAGAGGAAAAGACCAAGAAGGGAGACAGTGTTATTATTGTTGGTGTAGGAAATACGGTAGGTGTTTCGCAGTGATATCATTTAAAATAATATGCGCTAGCCTTAATCGTCGTCTGTAGTCACCCGTAAAATATCAAACGGTTTCTTTGGATCGGTTCTAAAGTTGCAATCCAGCAACTGTGATAGGCTCGGTTCCACCATGTTTTCTTCCCCAGAAACAAGCTTCTTAATGTTCAGACCTCCATCGCAAATAATGGTTAGTTGTATCCCTTTTCTTGTGTGGTGTCGTAACCGCATCTCATAGACTCTTTTGAGGGACGATTTGCCTTTCGTATTAGTTGCTTTAACAGTTTTATCAGCAAAGTAGTCCTCTAAAGTTTTGATTTTACCTTCCTCAATGATCGTGTCGGATTTTATATTCACCAGGTATTTCACTATGAACCCCATCTGAGTAGGAAATTGTTTTCTTAGAACTTTAAGAGTCCTGATCTTGACGCCTTTCTCTTCGTAGGGAGAGGATTTTACATGTCTGATTCGTGGCGAAGTAATCTGTGCATAGATCGGCCTCCCAGTTCCGAGAACCAAACTCTCCTCGTCTTCTCCACCAATCCAGTTGATCTTTACACCTTCGCCATCGAAGGCGTGAAGGAGGTGTTTCTCGATAATCGATTCTACACAAGTAGTCTTGGACTTTCCAGAACCGTTACATTCAATGCAGCCCTTCCCATAACATTTACCACATCGTGGGACCTTCTGTGGCATGCCTCTTTTTTCTTTCCTGTAACGCAGATAAATTACTAGAGGTCTGGGGCTGAGTACTATTTCCTCATCTAGCAGTCCAACAGTAATGACTAGATCTGGCCTCTGATAGCTCACTGGTTTTTTCAAACGTGCTTTAAGGATCTTACCTAGTTCACTCGTTAAGTCGCCTTTGAGAGGTTCCCCACCTCTTAATTTGTAGGTGGCCCTTATGAGGTCCTCCTTTTCAACTAGAGCTAGATCTGCAAAAGCTCCTACTAAGAAATCTCTAAACTCGCAGCCCTTGACTTTTTTAACTATCTTCGTTGCTAACGGATCCAATCGGTCCATTAGTCCGTCGCAAATGTAGCATTTTTTAGTGGATCTTGACGCCATTCGTTTTTGTGTATATACTGCTAGGTAGGCCCCCCGATCCCTATTAGTAAGGCCGTGACGATAGTTTGGAAATTGTCTACCTAAACAAGAAGAGCATAGACAATAATCCTTCATTATCTGGGTAGCTAGCGCGGTGTCAGACTTGCTCTCCAGATAAGGCATCTTTTGGTATTCCCCGTAAGAGTTGATTCATCATTCTCCCCTTTGAAGATTTCATAACGGTCTTTGACTGACGATAGCGAGCAATCATTTCCTTAACCTCCCGATCATGAGTTCCTGAACCCTGGGCAATTCGTTTTATCCTCGACGAGTTAAGGATTTCCGGGTTTTCTTTCTCTTCTTTGGTCATCGAATTAATCACATATTTCCAGATTTTCATTTTATCTTCGAGTTGCTCGACATCTTCTTTCTTCATTGCTCCAGATAGACCGGGGATGTACTCAAAGACCTTCTTGAGAGTTCCCATCTTACTAACCTGTTCTAGTTGAAAATAGAGATCGTCAATAGTCATCTTCCCCGACATTATTCTTTTAACTTTAGACTCATCAACTTCTTCATCTAGTTCCTTTGCCCTCTCTAATAGGGCCTTTATATCACCCATTCCCAATAATCTACCTACAAATCGAGTTGGCGAAAATGTCTCCAAGTCATCGATCCTTTCGCCAGTTCCCAATAGGAGTACATTTGCTCCTGTAGCTGCGGTTGCAGCAAGAGCTCCTCCTCCTCGAGCAGCTCCATCCATTTTCGTTATTATTATTCCCCCTACTCGCGTGGCCTTATGAAATGCCTCTGCTTGTGCAAAGCATTGTTGCCCAATAGTACCATCTAGCACCAGGATCGTCAAATCGGGTAGTATCTTTGACGATAGTTGTTCCATCTCATCTAAAAGTCCCTTTTCTTCCTTGTGCCGCCCTGAAGTATCTACAATTATGACATTCTTTCCCTGAGATTTTAGATATTCCTTACCCATGGTGGCAAGTTTAACTGGATTTTTCTCTTTTTCGTTTCCATATACCTCAAGTCCCACAGACTTTCCCAACATCTGAAGTTGTGTCAACGCTCCAGGCCGAAATGTATCTGCGGCAATCAAGCCCGGTTTGTATCCCTTCTTCACCAAATATCTGCCGAGCTTGGCTGCAACGGTGGTCTTTCCAGATCCCTGTATGCCGACCAATAGGATTGTGTTTAGCCTCGTAGTCGGTAGATCAAGTCTACCCTCTGTACCAATGGCGGAAGAGAGCTCTTCGTAGAGTATCCGAATTATTTGATCTTTACGTGACAAACCTGGGGGCGGTGTCTCATCTATACCCCTTCGTTCTATCTTCGATCCCAGCTCGATCGCAGACCTTACACCTACATCCGCCCTGATGAGTGCATTCTGGACCTCCTTGGCAAATAACTTGACCGATTCTGCATCAACTGTAGATGCACCAAGTATTACATTAACTGCATTTTGAAGACCCTCTTTTAGCTTCTCAAGCATTACCTACACCTTCTTTTTCTAGCAATGTAACCTTGTCTAACGACAAGGTTCCTCGATCACCATACCATCTCACTTGAGCGCTTTCTACTAGCAATTGCTTTCGGTACATAAGTCCGTTTAGGACGAAGGTCTCGAAATCACCGCCTTCACCTGTCGGATCAAACTGATATTTCTCCGATAATGCAAATAGTTTCTTAACATTTTGTGGGTTTAGGTGTTGGCCTAGCCATTCCTTTCCTAGCCCTAAAGATGCTACAGCTATTATAATTGGATCTAGCTTGAATCTATCGATCATGGAATAGATTTCACTAGCCTTAAGACCCCATAGGGGACTGTAGAGAGAGATAGAAAGCGCCTGACAAATATTGTCGAACTTGTCTCGTTGATATTTGGATTTTATTCCCCCGGTAATTAACATCTTGATATCCAGACTACTTAAAATCTGACTGAGCGCTGCTTCCTCGGCGTCTTTGGGGGCATCGATTGAGATCCACTTAGTTCCGAGGCTCTCGGCTATTTTCTCCACATGTTCAACATTAGGAGTATGATATAGCATACTCTCTGGATCTTCGGGGAGTATGGTAAGGATACCTTCTAACTTAACAGACCTCTTTACCGCCATGTGGATAGCCAGGATGGAATCCTTCCCTCCAGATGCGAGAGCAAGAGCTTTCACATTATCCATCTCCCTAGAGCCACAAGATCTCACCAACTGATCAGAAGATAAGGTTGATCAAGCCCTCAAACATGAAGTTTACATCATTCTGATTATCAGACGGCTCTTCCTTACTTTCATTGGGCCGAGAGGCGAAATCCGTCGGAGCATATATAACAATTCTTGTGGTTCGTCTTGAATCGAGAAGGGATGCGCTCCACCTAAGCGCTCTATCAACCTTTTACCCGTACAAGTTTGTTCCGGCCTAAAACTCGCCAGTATTCGATTTCAACACCATTTTGGATTTTGTTCTTCAAATCCGTATCCGTGGTATTGGGTACATCAAATACTTCGTAGTTTGCCAGATCCATGAGTTGAATGATATCATCTGTCATCGATATTACCTGCCCCGTTTTCTTTTCCAACATAGGAACTTCGACATTTGCTGAAACAGGTGACACGTGACTTCGTTTTACATCATCAAATAACCCGATACCTACAACTCGAGCCTTTGCCGACCCATGTTTCCCGGGCTTAGATTTGTCATATTCTACTATCTTGCACGGCTCGCCTTCTATCATCATGTACGAACCTACCTTTAGTGAACCCAAATCGGTAGGTCTACTCATGTTGCTTCTACGTTCGAACCCAATGAGTCATATATATAATCATACCCGTGGTAAAGAGGGGGTATTTGCATGGTACGAAGCATTAAACGAATTGCGATTATCTCGAAGGAAGGTTATCCTGAAGGAAGAGAATTGGCAGTCGTGTTCGTACGAGAGCTTCAAAAGGCTAACTTTGAAGCGGAGATGATGAGTCCACCTCGGGGTAGTGGTATAAAGAACGTTAGTCAGAAGGATCTAATGAAAGGGTCGTATGACCTACTAGTAACTGTAGGTGGAGACGGAACTATTCTGCGGGTATTCCGAATGTTGGGGAACACTCCAGTACTAGCATTAAATGTTGGAGCAAAGGGGGTGTTGGCTGAAATAGAACCAGAGGAGATCTCATTTGCTGTGGGGGAATTACGAGAGAAAAGGTATGAGATTGATAAGAGAATGAGGCTATCTGTTAAGATTGGCGATCAAGATTATCCTCCAGTTCTCAACGAAGTTTTTACAACTAGAAAGAGTTTATTCGTGACTCCATTATACACCATAGATTGTAAGAGATCTCTTTCTATTTCTTCTCGAATGGACGGATTAATACTAAGCACGCCCACTGGGTCAACTGGGCACTCTTTTTCGTATAAATCTCCCATTTTGTCGGATGCCCTTCGGAGCGTCTTAGTAACACCGATATCGCCTCTCGATTCTATTCCACCGCTTGTTATTCCTCCAGAGCCAATACAAGTGAGTTGTAATGAACAGATAGAAGTAGTACTCGATGGGCAGGAGGCCGTAACAGTTCCATCTGAAAGCATCTTGACGTTAAAGGAACATTCTGCCGATGCATCATTTCTGAGGTTCAAATCTAAGCATTTCGGACAGTTGAATAAGATGAATATAGGTAATATCTCGAATTAATATGATCTTGAAAGGTAATCGTGCTAAAGGGATACTTGTGTTAGACTCTACTCCGATTTATTCAGGGATACTCCAAGGGGGAATGTACGACGAGTGTTTCACAACTGAAGAGATCTTGGGAGAGATCGCACATATACGGGGACTTCAAGAAACGGTCAGCACAAGACTCGGTAGTGGTATTCTTAAGGTAGGCTCGGCATCAAGTGATTCTACAAGAAGGATTATTGAACTAGTAGGGAAACTCGGAGAGGGTAAGTTATCTAAAGCTGATCTATCGATACTCGCTCTGACTTTAGATCTTAAGGAAAATGGTTTTGAGCCTACCCTAGTATCTGATGATTTTTCAATACAAAATCTCGCCAAGTCTCTTTCTCTATCCTATTTGTCGTATACCTCTAAAGGGATAAAGAGAGGAATAGTATGGATACTCTATTGTCCTGCCTGCGGAAGAACGGTTGATAGGGTCCACAGTAAAGAATGTGAAATCTGCGGGAGTACTCTAAAGAGACGCCCAAAAAATCGAGCGTCTAGCGATTACCTCTCGGAAAAATTATAATATTCAGCTCAACAAATAGGGAGATATGCTCCCCGAGCCAGGAATATATCAGAAGAACCAAATCGATTTTTCAACGATACTCAGCCAGATGGTCGCTGAGATGCCTAAGAGTAGTGGGGCATTCATGTCTTTCATGGGAGTCGCTAGAGAGACTGGAAAAGATGGGAAACGGGTCGTAAGGCTTGTCATGGAATCATATGAAGAACATGCAAATATGTCCCTTAGAAAAATATGTCAGGAAGTTCAGGAGAAATATAATGCAGATATTGTTAGGATTTATCACTATACAGGTGATTTTTCGATCGGTCAGCCGGTAGTGTTGGTAATCGTTTCTGCAAAAACAAGAGCTAAGGCCTTTGCCGCTATATTAGAAGCGGTTGAGCGTTACAAGACAGAACCGGCGCTCTTCAAGGCTGAGCATTATGATGATGGAAACCATTCTTGGGTGTCTGGAACATGATCCAGTAGCCTAATCTACAGATGATGTATCATCTAGGTTCGCAGATAACTTTCTATATACGATTATAACATCCTCGAACTTGATTTAAATTGGTTGATTCAACTTTCCGATTAGAAAAGGATTCTCTTGGTGAGGTGGAGGTACCTGAAGCGGCATACTATGGTGTGCAAACACAGAGAGCGGTAGATAATTTTCAGATATCTGGTTTTCGTTTCGACAGACACTTTATCAAAGCATTGGGGCTGATCAAGCTTGCAGCTGCAAGAGCGAATTTGGATCTGTCCTTGTTACCGAGAGAAAAGGCTGAGGTGATAATCAAGGCATGTCAAGAGGTCGTAGATGGTAAATTTGATGATCAGTTTGTTGTAGATGTCTTCCAGACCGGATCTGGGACTTCCACAAATATGAATGCGAATGAAGTGATAGCTAGCAGAGCTGCCGAATATCTGGGAGGTAAGCGGGGTGACAAGGCGATTGTGCATCCTAATGATCATGTCAATATGTGTCAGTCCACTAACGATGTCTTCCCAACAGCTATCCACATTGCTGCTCTAGATGCAATTGAAGAGAAACTTCTCCCAGGTCTGCAAGTATTACATGATAAATTGCAGGGCAAAGCTGATGAATTCAGTGGTGTAGTAAAAGCCGGTAGAACACATTTGCAGGATGCTGTCCCAGTCACATTAGGGCAAGAGTTTGGTGGATATGCGAGCATGATAAAGCATGGTCTAGAAAGGATTAACCATGCAAAGAAGGATCTTTACGAACTCCCTCTCGGAGGTACTGCAACGGGGACAGGGCTTAATGCTCACCCAGAGTATGCTGAGCTTGCCATCAAGCATTTGAACAGTATGACCGGAATGAGTTTACGAAGAGCCGATAATGCTTTTGAGGCTATGCAAAGTAAAGACGCCTGTGTAGCCCTTAGCGGTGCCCTCAAGACAGTTGCTGTCAGTCTAATGAAGATATCTAATGATTTGAGATTACTCAACTCAGGCCCTTGGACAGGATTTGGTGAGATAGAGTTACCAGCTATTCAACCTGGTTCTAGTATTATGCCTGGGAAGGTCAATCCAGTAATCCCTGAAGCTGTTAATCAGGTTGCCACCAAGATTGTAGGTAATGATTCGTCCATAACAATCGCCGGTCAACTAGGACAACTAGAACTCAATCTGATGATGCCAGTTATAGCATACAATCTCCTTGAATCCATTAAGTTAGAGGCTAATGCAGCTACAATTTTAGCTACAAAATGTGTAGCCGGGATAAAAGCAAACGTAGAACGATGTCTCAAGCATGGAGAGAGCAGTCTTGCACTTGTCACAGCGATAGCACCTGTCATCGGATATGATGCATCAGCAAGAGTGGCCAAAAAAGCTCTAGAAACCGGTAGGTCTATTCGAGAAATCATGTTGGAGGAGGGCATTGTCGCTCAGGACAAGATCGACGAGATCTTGAACTTGAAGAAACTAGCTGAGGGAGGAAGAATCGATGAAAGTACGTGAACTTTCACCTTTTCGTTCAAGGAGCAAATAAATTATTATTTTAACACAGTTTTCTTAGATTGTTCGTTTCCGAAGAATTCATTGGCTGCTCGTTCTACGGGAAGCCTATGCCTCCTAGTAGTATATACTCTGATTATATCCATGAACCCAACGATAGACCCGATCAGGGGCATATTCTCCAATCTTACCACATCAATTCTGTTACCTTGCTCTCTCTTGGAGACTAAAGTCAGAGAAGTCATGGTTTTTCTCTCAGAAGTTAGTGGTACTGATGGAGCTGTAGGTACGTCTACATAAACATCGTCTGGGTTTACTCGCGCACTAGAAGCGATCCTAAGCGTTATCTCCTTCCTTACACCTATCTGACTGAATATCTTGCTGAAGATTTTGTCATTTCGATGCACAAGCCTTTCGTAGACACATTTCAGCAGGTTTCTCTCCTGATAGTCTTTTGCTAGTTTTTTTGCAGTTTTAAGCTGCTCGTTCCCTTTAGGTGATAGGTCTACCATCATCTGCAGAGCAACATCGTCTCCTAAGGTCAGATATTTCTGTATGCTCCTAAGGTCTGTGAACCCGAGAGTTTCATCGGACAGCGACATGGCCCTTAGGAGCATTATTCCTCCTGCGCGTACAGTTCTATGAAAATAGACAGCTTTGAACATTTCGTACCTTGCTATCATTAGGGCCTCAAATGCATAGAGGGAGGCCTGATCAAGTGCAAGAGATTCATTGACAACCTCGAACGAATTAATGAGTCTCTGAACGTCTACCTTCCCATATTCTACACCTGTAAAATAAGAATCCCTCAGTAAATAATCCATCGAGTCAACGCTTAAGATGCCAGCCACGATATCATTCATGAATTTCGGTTTCTTCTTTGATAGTCCTAATGCTAACTTTGATAGCTCCTTATGGT
>JAPUIC010000038.1 GCA_027297425.1 Nitrososphaerota archaeon
TTCACGCCTGCGTTCTCAGCATCCCTCACAGCCTCACCTAGACGAGAAAAATCCGCAGATAGTATTGAAGCCTCAAGGATAACCTGATCGTCAGTGATACTCAAGTCAACGCCCTCACGAATTCGGCTATATGATCTGGTACGTTGCCCTTAATGTGATACCGTATTACTGACCTTCCTGCGTCTAGAAGAGCCTGTCGATCTCCAAGAGCCTGCGCTGTTTTGAGTACACCAAAGGAGATCGAAGAGGATGAGCTTCCAGGCTCATCAGGTATTGGTATATCTTCTACACTGTCGCTGGTAAACTGAATGAAGAGGCCCTCGCCCTTGTCACCTTTATGCATCTGCCCGGTAGAATGCAAGAATCGTGGTCCATATCCCATAGTCGTAGCCAACCGAGTCTTCGAACGTAGCCCTTGACGCAATCCGAGCATAGCTATGGTAGTTTCTGGAGTCGGCTGTACGTATGCTTGGAGTGAGATGTAAGATCCAGGTTTGGCCCTTCCAAGAAAGGAGATAAGCGATTGTGAAGGAGTTTCCCCTTCCATTCCACCATAGACACTTATTCCATCGCCTACAGAAGATGATTTCTCGTCAGGTAGAACACCTTCACTCATATAATCGGATACCATCTTCTTTGCTAGAATCTTAGCAGATTCTACATTTGGCTGGTCAAATGGGTTGATTCCGATCAGATAGCCCGCTATGGAAGTAGCCATCTCCCATAAGAAGAATTGTCTACCAATCTCGTAAGGATCTCTTAGCCTAAGTCGGATAACAGGATGTCCCAACTTCTCGAGCTCACCAACATAAGATTCGAGGTTATCGTTATTTTCCAGATTAAGATATACGAAGAGTCTGTCATTCCCATATTCTTGAGGGAGACCTAGGGGTTCTCCAACTATGGGAACGATAGCATGCCCTTCTTTACCTGTACTTTCGGCTAGGAGCTGCTCAACCCAATCACCGAAGCTCTCGATTTTGGGTGAAATAACGAAAGTTAGCTTGTCCCGCCCTTGCTTAGCAAGTTCACCAATTATGGTACCTAGCCATGCGCCCGTATTGTCATCTGCATCAACGCAAGATTCGCACCCACACATCATGGTCATTGCATGACCGAGCAGTCGCTGAATGTCTACCCCGATCAAAGCTGCAGGCACTAGTCCAAAGTAGGATAGAGCGGAATAACGTCCACCGATGTTAGGGTTGTTAAGAAATGTAGCACGGAAGTGATATCTATCTGAAAGAGAGGATAATTGGCTTCCAGGGTCGGTTATGGCGACGAAGTGGGCACCGGCAAGATCATTTCCAACGGATTCTACTACTCTGTTATAGAAGAGCTTGAAGAACGAGAGTGTCTCGACAGTAGATCCCGACTTGGTAGACACTATGAAGAGTGTTTTGGAGGGATCCAACTTTGACATAGCAGAGATCGCACCAGGATCTGTGCTGTCAAGAACGGATAGCTTTAGAAATCCATCAGAAACGCCGAGTGTTTTTGCCAAAACTTCTGGAGCCAAGCTAGAACCACCCATCCCAAGTAAAACTGCATCAGTGTAACCATCAGATCTAACACCTTCGACGAACTCGGACAATCTTTGTACATTTTCGGTCATCACCTCAGCGATGTGAAGCCAATCGAGTCGATTGCTGATCTCGGTCGGATCTTCTTTCCAGACGGTGTAATCATGAGCCCAAATTCTGTGCAAAATTCTCTTTTCTGTCAGCTCCTTCAACCCCGTACCAACAACATCTCTGTATTGGCCGAGAGTAGCGGACTCATGCCGCCAATCTTTACGTAATCTGTCGCGTTTATCAGATATGCTGTCCGTCACAACTACCATGGACTTTGAGAAAGATGCTACGCCGTCGTCCTGCAACTTTTGGGTAATTACGTTCAGATCTATACCTAATTCTGATAGCGCCGACATATTAGAACGGGCATCTTGAAGTTGGGTTACATCTTCTAGGGAAACTCCAAAACTACCATGGTCTAAGAATGCCGTTAGAGTAGCTGGTGGGACCGTGTTAACCGTATCTCTGCCTATAATGCTGTCTAGGTAAAGAGTATCCGAATAGGCAGGATTCTTAGTTCCAGTGCTTGCCCAAAGAGGACGTTGGACTCTTGCACCCCTAGCTTCCAGATTTTCCCAACGTGGCCCTTTGAAGAGCTCGCGAAAGCGTGCATAGGCGATCCTAACGTTGTCGACTGCTATCTTACCCTTCAATGCATCATTGTTTTTATTTTCAAGAGCTTGGTCTACAGCAGTATCGACTCTGCTCACAAAAAACGAGGCTACCGATGAAACATTGCTTAGGTTACCACCTTTTGAAGCAAGTTTTTCAAGTCCGGAGATATATGCTTCCGCGACGGATTCGTAGTGAGCAACCGAAAAGAGAAGGGTTACGTTGACATTAACGCCCTCACTAATTAGAGTCTCAACAGCCTGAATTCCAGCGGTCGTAGCAGGTACTTTGATCATAACATTGGGCCTATTGAGGGTACGAAAGAATCGCAACCCTTCTGAGACGGTCCTGTTAGAATCATTTGCGAGTGTGGGATTGACTTCTACACTTACGAACCCATCACGTCCCTTCAGTTTATGATATAATGGGAGGAAGATATCGGCAGCTCTACCGATGTCATCCAACATTATTGATTCCAACATTTCCTCCGGCGAACGACCCTCAGCAACCAATTTCTTCAGATCTTCGTCATAGTCAGTACTCCCAGCTATTGCTTTCTCGAAGATGGTGGGATTGGAGGTAACTCCGCTCAACCCTTGGTCGACTAGTGATTGTAATTCTCCGGAGGTGATGAACGATCTCCGTATGTAGTCGAGCCAGATAGCCTGACCTAACTTGTTAACCTCATCTATCTTCGACATTCTTTAGGCTCCTCTCTGCTTTAGTATCAGGTCCCTAGCTGCTTGGGCTGCTCTTCCCGAGGTGAGTCCAAACTTTTCATAAAGAACATCAATCGGAGCGCTTGCTCCATATCCTTCCATCCCTATCATCGCACCGTCTAGCCCTAGGTAATGCTCCCAACCCAATGGCGTCCCAGCCTCGATAGCTACTCTAGCCTTAATTTCCGTAGGCAGCACACTTTCCTTATATTCGCGTGATTGCTTGTCGAAAAGTTCCCAACTAGGAAGAGATACAACTCGAACCTTTACGCCCTCCTTGCTCAAGATATCAGCTGCTTCCAGAGCGATATGCGTCTCAGATCCGGTTCCTATGAAGATGACATCAGGTCTCTCTGTACTTGACTCCCAGAGGGTGTAGCCGCCTTTCAAAACGCCCTCTTAGGACGCATATTTTCCTCTGTCCAAGATAGGTAACTTCTGGCGACTAAAGATTAGAGCAGTAGGGCCTTTATCGTTTTGCAAGGCTGCACGCCATGCCTGAGCAGTCTCCGTGGCGTCCGCGGGTCTGATTGTAGTTAGGTTCGGAACCCCTCGAAGGTTCATGAGATGTTCGATCGGCTGATGAGTTGGACCATCTTCTCCCAGTCCAATGCTATCATGAGTGAATATGTACACCACTTGAATTCCCATTAGAGCGGCTAGGCGGATCGGGGGCCTCATATAATCGGAGAAGGTTAGAAAGGTCGCCGTATACGGGATAATGCCCCCGTGTAACGACATTCCACCTGCAATCGCACCCATAGCGTGCTCTCGAACTCCAAAATGTATATTGTGACCACAGTATTTTTCCCACCCAAAATCTCCGTATCCAACAAGAGTGGATTTTGTACTCGGTGATAGGTCTGCAGATCCGCCAGCGATAGCATGAACCCTTTGAACCAGGAAGTTGAGAACCTTCCCAGAGGCATCACGCGTCGCCATCGGAGGAGTGTCTGAAGGGAAGATCGATTTCAGGCCTTCATCCCATCCAGGCTGGAGGGGATTGGTTAATTGCGACTTGAAATCCTTAGCCAATTCTGGATGATCCCGTTCATAGCTACTGAAACGGCGATTCCAATCATCCTCTGATTCTTGGCCTATTGTGACAGACTTTCTCGTGTGAGAGAGAACGTCATCAGGGATATAGAAATCTGGTTCAGGAGGCCAACCGCATTCTACTTTAGCTGCACGCGCTTCCTCAACGGAAAAGGGTTCTCCATGAACCTTCGCGGTCCCCTCAGAGGAGCTACAGTGGCCGATCACGGTCTTACAAATAATTAGAGATGGTTTACCAGTTTCATCTCTGGCTTTGCTTATCGCCGATTCTATCGCAGCGAGATCTGTGCCATCCACAGGCCCAAGGACCTGCCACCCATAGGCTTCAAATCTCCTCGCAACGTTTTCGCTAAAGGCTATATTGGTACTTCCTTCTATCTGAATCCCGTTATCATCATAGAGATAGACCAACTTGTTGAGCCTAAGCGTTCCAGCCAGGCTGGCAGCTTCACTAGTAACGCCTTCCTGCATCTCCCCGTCAGAAACTATAGTATAGGTGTAATGATTGACTATATCATGTCCCGGGCGGTTGTAGTGTTCTCCTAGCCAGCGTTCGGCAATTGCCATTCCGATACCGTGAGTAAAACCTTGCCCAAGTGGGCCCGTGGTCATGTTTACCCCGATATCCAGGTCGTATTCCGGATGTCCGGGGGTCTTACTGCCCCATTGGCGGAAGTGAAGAAGGTCATCCATTGAGAGATTGTAACCAGAAAGATAGAGCATACTATACAATAATGCGGAGGCGTGACCTGGCGAGAGGATGAGCCGATCTCTGTCCACCCATTTGGGGTTCTTCGGATTATGTTTTAGGAACTTATTCCATAAAGTGTAGACCATATCAGATGCACCCATAGGGGTTCCGGGATGACCGGACTTGGCCTTTTGGACAATATCCATCGATAAGAAACGAATAGCATGAACCGTTTTAGAATCTATGTCGGGACCTTCGTTCATTGAATCACCCCCAGTTATTCTCCTATTGGGAGATGTTCGAAGCCATATCGCGCCGCTCCTGCCAAAGCGACCTTAGGATTCATGATAACATACACTGGAAACTGCTTGACTAACTCTGACATCTTTCCCTTATCATTGTACGATTTCATAAAAAGGCCATCGGTCAGTGCAGGTATTATACGTGGCGGGATACCTCCGCCTAAGTAGACGCCATTGGTCGCCTTAACTTTTAGTGCAAAGTTACTGGCCTCATGACCCAGGATTGATATGAATATTCTAAGAGTTTCTTCACAGATCTTGCACTTTCCTTTATCGTGTATAGCGGCGTCAACAATCACGGGCACTGGATCTGTTGCGCATTGCTCTATCTCATGCCAAGCTTTGTCTTCTTGGGCTCCTCTTTCTTCTAGAAATTCATGAATATTTCTCAAGCCCTGTCCTGAGCAGGCCCTTTCAAGACTAGCTTGTCCGAACCGAGCCTGGAGAAAACGAAGTAGTTCAATTTCTATTGGGGATGTAGGTGAAAAATCGCTATGACCGCCCTCAGAAGCATGAACTCTATAACTGTCGTCGTCCCAAGTAAGGAAGGCCTCTCCTAGACCAGTGCCAGGAGCAATAACGGCTTTTGAGCCTTCGAGGATAGGACTTCCTTTGTTCAATGTTTTCAGCTCCGTTTTTTCTAGAGATGGTATACAATAAGCAACTGCCTCCAAGTCGTTGATTAGTTTCACCGACTTCAAATTCAGAGCCCTACTGAGCTTCTCTTCATCTAACACCCATTTAAGATTCGTAATATTAGCACGTCCTCCATCTACTGGCCCGGCAACACCAAGACTTGCGTAGGTTGCGGAAAGCTTTTGCTGATCGAGAAATTCACGTAACATTGCGTCTAAAGTTGAGAATGAATCACTCTTGAACGTAGCCTCTGCGATTGGTCGGCGCCAACCGTCACTAGGGGAAAAGATCCCCAAGTTGGTCTTTGTTCCTCCAACATCACCAGCCAGTAACAAATGAGTTTTCAATGGCGGTAGATCCTAATTAGTTAGATCTTGACCGATTAAAAACTATGTTTCCCTCACGTATTACGCACTCGGAATAGGCATATCTAACGAATCAAACAAAAGATCTAGGAAGTCTGCAATGATCATAAGAGTTTAGAATCGGATAAGATAAAAAATACTGGTCATACTCAAGATCAATTGGAAAAATCTACTCGATTTGTTATTCATGAGCACAAGGCCCGAAGAGCTGGATTACATTACGATCTTAGGATTCAGGTAGGAAATCATCTCAAGGATTGGGCATTCAGGAAGACAATACCAGAACAAGTCGGGGTCAAAAGATTAGGTATCAAGCAGGATGATCATCATCCAGTCTGGTTGGATTTCGAAGGTACTATTGAGGATGGGTATGGTGCTGGAGAGATTACTATTTGGGATAAAGGAGATCTCATACTCAGCAGTGTAGAGGATAAGAAGATAATAGGTAGATTCAACGGAAAGAAGATTTCTGGATCATATGTTCTCGTGGAGGCGAGCAAATTGGGGGGCTGGCTTATGTGGAAACAAGAAGACTCACCAAGATAGTGTTACCTGCAGAAATATTTCGGGTAGAGTCAACTTTTCTTTTCTTTTCCAAGCCGGTCTAACTCTTCTCTGAGAAACTTCTCATATTTTGCCTTCTCCTTTGCAGTCGAGCGAGATATATCCTCCCTGACCATCCCCAAGACTCCGATCGCCTTGTCAACGATATCTTGAGCGAGATACTTGCCAAATACTCCAAGACGGATGAAGGCACGAAATCGATCCTGGAATTCGGATTGAGATTCTTCATAGTCCTTTAGGACTAGACTTCCTTTCTTAGTGGTTTTGTAGCCACCGCGAATTTCTTCTAGAAGTCCCTGTGCCAGTAGCTTCCCAAGTAGAGGATAGATTAATCCTGGTGAGGGCTTCCAAGCTCCTTTGGTCCGTTCATCAGTCTCAACCATTATCTCTTTTCCAGTCATTGGGCCCTCTTCCAGAAGTGATAGCAGGTAAAACCGGCTAAACCCCCGTGGTATTACACTCTTGCTCATATCACTAGTGATATCGCTAGCGATATATAAGACTTATCGTTTGCGAATATTCTCGTTGCTAGAGTCCAAGATCGGATCTTTATATCGAATCTTCTAATGGAGTAACCTTCGTCTCCTTCTCACCGGCGCTTAAGTCCAACAGAATTTTGATATCCCCCTTATCTGGATAAAAGGCAGCCTTGTATTCGGATAGGGGAACAGTCTTTGTTATCATGTCTCGTAGAACTGCAGGAAAATTCTTCTCGATCTGTCGGATATCGCTGACGCCTATCTCGAAATCTCTCTTGTTTGCATTAACTGAGCCAAAGTATGTACGATTTCCTAGTACAAGGTCGGTGTAAGCTTTGCCCACGTCTAAGGATAGAGTGTTAGGTGGATATACGCCCAGAAAGCACATCACGCCATTGGCGTTCAGTAGCTGCTGAGCATCGACTGCTACAGAAGATACTCCCGTTACTTCCATAATGATGTCAAACTTACCCAAGGTATTGAGCGGTTTCTCTGCAGTACTTACGTATTCAGCCCCGGCACGTTCAACAAGTTGAGACTTTAGGGAACCCCTAGCTCCACGAGCTACAGTACTGACTTCAAGTCCTTTTAACCTAAGTAGAAATGTTGTGAGTAAACCCAACGGACCAGAACCAAGAACTAATGCTTTTCGAGGAGTCCACTTTAACCGCTCTTGAATCTTGAAGGTATGGTAGATACCTTTCTCTGCAACCGATACAGGCTCAAGCAGAACTCCTATATTTTCTAGATCTTGTGGTATTTTGATCAGGAAATTTGGATCCGTCACACCAAACTCTGAGGCAAAACCGTGAAGGCCACGTATACCATGCTCCTTGTATTCGCCCTTTAGGCACATATCAGGCTCACCGTTCATACAATTTGGACAATCGTCGGGGCGTCTAACGGTCGGTACAACAAGATCCCCTTTTTGTATACTTGATGACCCTTCTATATCTTCGACAACTGCTAGACATTCGTGTCCTAGAATTAGATAGTCAGAGCCGGTTGGACATTCACCATAGGAGCCACTATTAATTTCAATGTCAGTGCCATCTATTCCTACCCTCTTAATCTTGAGAAGTGCATTCGAGGATGATAAGGTGGGTCTTGGTACGTCTTCCAGATGTACACTGTCTTTTTCCCCTGGCTTAACGATAACCGCTTTCATAGGTTATCAGGTAATCTCCGAAGTACTTGAGTGTATATCTCCCTCATCTAACTCTAGAATAGATAAATGTCTGCATGTAGGCCTATTGTAATTAA
The DNA here is from genome assembly GCA_027297425.1 of Nitrososphaerota archaeon. Taxonomy (GTDB): domain Archaea; phylum Thermoproteota; class Nitrososphaeria; order Nitrososphaerales; family JAPUIC01; genus JAPUIC01. Next base: position 8,262 of record JAPUIC010000038.1, read on the forward strand.
TTATCTAGGTGATGTTGGCGTCAAGAGCACTCTCTTCGGAACAATCCTGCTGATTTTAGGCCTAATAATTCTAATTCTATTGCGCGAAGTACTTCTCAGCTTGATTATCTTTGTATTCGAGTTTATTGGAGTAATGATAGGCTTCATTTTGGTCTTCGTTGGGCTAGGCGTACTTCTGGGCCGAAGGTGGATACGCCGAGTTTTCTGAGTTCAAGATTTCAATCTAGAAATTTTCGATCTAATTTTTTTTTCGATCGAACTCAAAAATTCTTCTGGTAAAGGATAATAATGGTTCGTCCACAAAATTTCATCGTGGTCGCTAGCATCAGTAGTTACAATATCCTTCTTGATGTCAACTTCAGGCAGCTTACTTATGATGGGAGAGTGAGAATTCAGGTTGACTGTCAGGATGATTTAACCCTCAATTCGGTTGGGCTTAAGATTTCAACGATCACTCATTCTGGAAAAAACCTCCGCTTTGAACATGATGAGGAGGACCTATTGATCAAATCGGGACCACTTAACGGAGTTATAGAGATAAAATATCAGGGGAGAATAACGGACGATCTAGTAGGAATCTACAAAGCACCCTATGAAGATACCTACATGATAACAACACAGTTTGAAGCTGCTAGTGCTCGTAGGATGTTTCCATGCATAGACCATCCGGATTACAAAGCCAAGTTTACGATGAGTGTTGTCATCGACAATGAACTAGATGCGATCTCTAACATGCCCATTGAATCAGTCGAAGCACATAATGGCCGAAAGACATTATCCTTCCAAGAGACAGTAAAAATGTCTACTTATCTCCTCTATGTAGGGATCGGAAAGTTTGAGGAGATAAGAGATAATTTTGAGGGTATAGAGTTGATTATCGCAACATCCCCCGGTCTCTCTAACAAAGGGAAGTTTGCGCTTCAAGCAACCAAAGACTCTATGGATTATTATCACAAATACTTTGGTATTCCCTACGAGCTACCGAAAATCCATCTATTAGCTATCCCTGAGTTTGCTGCAGGTGCGATGGAGAACTGGGGTGCCATCACCTTCAGAGAGATAGTCCTGCTCGTCGATGAGAATACTAGTATTAGCATTAAGAAAGCAGTTGTTGAGGTTGTTGCACATGAGCTAGCTCACCAATGGTTTGGGAATCTCGTCACTATGAAATGGTGGAACGATCTATGGCTTAACGAAAGTTTTGCAACATTTGTTGCCTACAAAGTAGTTCATTCGATCCATCCTGAATGGAAGGCATGGGAAGACTTTCTGAATTCTGAGACCGCAGGAGCAATGTCTAGAGACTCGCTTAGAAATACGCATCCCATCGAAGTTGTAGTAAATTCACCATCAGAGATAGAGCAGATTTTTGATTCTATCAGCTATGGAAAGGGAGCTAGTATATTGAGGATGGTCGAAGCCTTCATAGGAGTAGAAGAGTTCAGGCTTGGGGTCTCAAATTACCTTAAGAAATTCGAGCTAGCTAATGCGACAGGAGACGATCTATGGACCTCGTTAGAGGCAGCCGCTAAGAAACCGATCAAGATGTTGGTTAATGAATGGCTCAAGAAACCTGGATATCCCATGATTAGCGCTTCGTTCAAAGATGGCAAGCTCTTGCTCAAACAGGAAAGGTTTCTCATCTCAGGAGAATTGGTCGAAGGACTCTGGCCCATTCCAATAACCATTAGGATAGACGGGGATACAAGGGTCTTTCTCATGGATGAAGAAACGAAAGTAATTGATGCGAAGGAGTTGAAGTCATTTAAGATAAATATCGATCAGACCGGTTTCTATCGAGTTCATTATACTGATATCTATGATAAGGTATGGAATGGTGACCTTTCGAACTTCGATAAATGGGGATTGATTTCTGATGCCCTTGCATTCACGGTATCTGGTCGTATGAAGTTTCCGGATTATTTAGAGATCATAAGTAGGTACTCTGGAGAGAACGATTATCTCCCCGTGTTCGAGATTTCTGACCAACTCTCATTCTTAGATACCATAATTCCTTCAAAAGCAGCTCATATCTCCAAGGAATTTCATTCTTCCCAAATCAAGAAGTTAGAAGGGAGTAAGGATGAGAATAGCATCATGTTACGAGGAATTATGATGGGCAGGCTCGCCATGGTGGATGATAGTTACGCGGACTCCTTGGGATCCAAGATGGAAGTGTATGACAGTATGCCAGCTGATGTCAAGAGCGCAGTCGCTATTGCATATGCTAGGGTGTCAGG
>JAPUIC010000039.1 GCA_027297425.1 Nitrososphaerota archaeon
TCTATCCAATGCACCCAGGAGGTTCATCAGGGTTGACTTGCCGCTTCCTGAAGGGCCCATGATGCAAGCGAACTCACCAGATTCTATTCTCGCAGTAATGCCGAGTAATGCAGCTGTTGCAAAGCCACCAGTAGAGTATGTCTTTTGAACATCTTCCATGACCACACTCATGATCTGGTCATCCTCTAATTTACTCAGCTGACTGCTTCGTCAGTATCGTCATCACCGAAATCAAGGTCGTCAGGAGTTGCTTTACTTCTGCGGTAAAGGAACAATCCACCCAAGATACTTGCCAATATTATTCCAAGGAAGACGCCCAGAGGTCCAAAGTCTCTCGAATCTTCATCTCCAGTAGTCTGAGGACCAGTCGGCGCACCTCCTTCTCGAATAAAGATAGTAATATCTTCCTCTAGTGTCTGAGTTATCAAGTAATTCGTTTGGAACTCCATGACCAGAGTTATCTGATGCCTTCCTGGCGTTATGTCTGGATTAATTCTAAAGTTTAGGCTGAACGGTAGAGGGGTATTAGGGTCAATCTGCCCTATGTATTGATCGCTGGGAGGCCCCCTACGAACGGCTTGAACGACATCACCACCTCGAAGAGAGATGGAGGTATAGAGTGCAGGTTCATTTCCCTGATTTAGGATTGTTCCACTCAAAGACACATTGGCTCCAGGAAATCCTGCACGCGGTGTCATCGCAGCATCCTGTAGGATCATTGAGATAGCTCCAGTAGTCACCAGACCGAGGTTATGGTTTTCTTGCATAGCTGTTCCAGTGACATCCGTATATCTCAAGGATAAGACAGCTGTCATAGAGCTCTCTGCAACACTCGGATCTATGGTAATTTCAACGGGGAACAGAACGCTTTCACCAGGACCTATTATTCTAAAGAATTGCTTTTGATTTCCTCCAGTAGGCGAGATGTTGGTAGTTGTACCTGATCCAGTAGTAGCTACGCGCCCAGTAACAATGGAGAGAGTAGCAGTTACCTGGAGGAGGGGAGCAGATCCTATATTGCTTATCTCGAATGACAGAGGATTCGTGGCACCAATAACGAGAAATCTATCCTCCAAGCTTACTTCTACAAAGCTACGTCCTGCAAGGAATGCCGTAAAGTTTAGCTGAACGATCTGTTTCGACTTATAGAGTTCGTTTACGAATGAAAGTTTCAGATACATGCCGTAGGGTCCGACATCGACATCTTCTGGGATATTGATAACAAAGGTGGCAGTTGTAGCATCCCCAGACTCGAGTTCCGATGATAGATAACTAACAGCGTTACTTCCGCCCGTTTTGCTAGTAAAATTGTTTGGAAGAATAAGATTTGCACTAAGACCAGAAATGGTGTATGGTGCAGAATTTTGGAGTGTTAGGGACAGAATTGAGGCCCTATCTCCCGGAGCTGCCAGTTCACCGTTTGAGGTCCCCCACCTGGAATCTGCTACTTGTATAGGCAATCTATCTGAAATCGATATTTGGAACCCAGAAGATATGAATTGAGGGGTGCTAGGATCCTGGGTACTGTCTTGCCTGAACCGATAATTAATGCCAACAGGGAATGAGTATGAGCCAGGTGTTGCATCCGGAGAGATATCAACTATAACTGTTAATTTTGCGGTTCCTCCAGCTTTTATAACATCCGAAGTAAATCCAACAGCTACTACGTCCTTACTTGGTGTTACAAGTGGTCCACTCAAGAAGATGCGGGCATCTACTCCCAAAATTTCCCATATTAATTGATTCTTGATTACAAGTGTCAGCGGCGCATTTTTGTCTCCGGGTAGGCCCTCTGTGGGACTATTTTCATCTGTACCCCAAAACGCCCGAAGGATACTCACCCCTACATCAGGGAAGGTAGCTTGTTGAGCCGAAACGGGTACCATACTGTTGACGGACCCTAAAGCCAGTATGGCAATGAGGCTAATAGTTATGACTCGGATAGCTTTAATCAAGATAAATGCGCCCGACCGCGATAATCTTCTAAAGGATAATTAAAACTATGCTCAAGAACCTCTGTATTAACCACGAGAACGAACCAACCTCTTCTATCAATTCAACTTTGAGTTATGCCGGAGGTGCAACCTCTTCCTCTTCACCAGGCTCCGGGAGTCTCGGCGTGATAATGTTCGCAAAGAATACGAGAATAAGGCCGGATACAACTAATCCGTAGCCAGACATTCGAATATTCGGGCTCTGATCTGCAGAGCTCGCGGCTGCTGCAGGGGGACCTCCAAATCCACCTCCACCACCTCCTTGACCACCTCTGCCACCACCTCCAAAACCTCCGCCTCCTTGACCATCTCTGCCGAAGGAAGACGTTGTTGGTTCAGGTAGTGTGGTACCTGTAAGGGCGGCCTTTGCTTCGGTATCTAGATTTATGAGGATGCCCAGACCTATTAGAGATACTATAATCCCGAGAAAAAAGAGCTTTCTGAACATAAATAATACTTCCCGTTTTCTTACTACTCGTTATATAAATTATGGTTTTAATGATAAAGAGATAGAGCTTTGTTACTTACTCCGGGGCTTGCGATAATGAATACCCTCGGGAGAAAGATTACGAGTAGAATGCCCGCGACTAGGAAGAGCAATGCGGCAAGGCTAATTACGATAACCGGTGCACTTGCTCTCCATAATAAGTAAAGAACAAAAGGAGAGGTTACGATCAGTAAGAGGGGAACCACTTCTCTCGAGAGGTTCTTGAGTTTCGCAATAACCTGTGGTCCAAATGCGAAACTTAGTGCCATGAGCAAGAATGGGAATAATAGACCAAAATTAGCAGAGCCAAAGTTGGCAAAAATCGAACTAAAGCTGCCTGTAGCAAATGCAAAGAGCAGAAGCCAAACAGCCCAACTTGCTGAGAGTAGTTGAAGCCGTTTTGAGTTCTGACTAAGAATACTGCCTATTGGATCGCTACTTATCGAGATATCAGTAATTACAGCACCTATTACTGCAGTAACGGCAACTCCAAAGAGAATAGGATTGCCAAGCGTACCGGAGAACACGCTCGTTCCTGAAAATGATAATATTATTGCGTAAATCGAATAGAGAGGGATGGGAAGCAGATAGAGAATAAATGAGATGTCCTCGCCTAGTTCAGAATTAATCATAGTTTTTACCCTCAGACTCGCTCTCTAACTCTGCCATGATTATCACGGGGACGCCTTCCTTGCAGTCGTGATATAAGCAGTATGACCTATCATTCTCATTTCTGGTCTCGTCTTGTTGGGTCTGGCCTCGATTCCTCTAACCAATACCTCCATGCTCTCGATGAGCTTAAAATTGTTTCGTACGAGCTCTACAACAAACTTTTCAAGTTGATTTACAGTTGGTGTAAGAGCTGCAACTCGCCCTCCACCTTTTAGTGCATCCTTCATGGGACTAACCAAAGACCAAGGATCTCCTACATCTATAATGGCGATATCTGCAGATTTCACATCTAAGCCTTCAGTTGCATCCGCATTCTTCAGGGTTACATACTCAGAGAGCCCGGCCTTATCGAGGTTTCTTTTAACTATCGATAGGAATTCTGGACGAATATCATAAGAGTAGACGTGACCTTCTGGCCTTACCATGTTAGCGAGGAACATCGTCATGGCACCACTTCCTGCTCCAGCTTCCACTACTTTTAAGCCAGGACAGAGCCCTGTCTTAAGAGCAATTAGGCCCATATCCTTAGGGTATGCGATCTGTGTCTTTCTCTCCGCTTTTAAGATGAGATCATGAATTATCGGCTTTAGAGCCCAGACCTCTTCACCCAAGGTCGATTTCAATTTAGATCCAAACTGTTTCCCGAGTAGCGACCCTATATCCAATATCCCGACATGAGTATGTAGTAAATTTCCCGAAGTAACCTTAGTTAACCAAGTCTTATCCCTAGACAAAAATACAAGAACTAGATCACCCTCAGTAATCTTCTCTACACGTAATCTAGGCACTACTACTATCTTGATCCTTTCTCTCGATCGGGTAAGTAATATTCAACATGGTCAAGGTATTGATTCATCGTTAAACTTCCTTCTGATTCCTATGCGAATCAAACATCAGGGTTCGTTTATAAATGGTATAAACACGGATAATCGCTCATACTAGTTTATCGAGACCGTGGCTAAATCGGTAAGAGGTTAAGATGCAGAATGAAGATATGTCATTTGACGAAAGAGGTAGATTAATCAAAAAAGTCTGCAGGTTGTTCTTAAAATTAAAGTGTAGAGATCACGATAGAGATATATCCACACCATATCAGACATATGACAATGTATCCCGATGAAAGGGAGCTTGAATCCAAAGCCGGTCAATACATCTACGATTATATCATGACCGAAAGGTTACGAGAATATTTGTTGGAGAAATTCAAGAATAAAGGTAATATGAAGTTTGAGATTCCACTAGGGGAAGATAGGCAAGGAAATACGATCGTAATGTCAGTAAACATCACCAAGATTAATCCAGAAGCCAGGCGACTAAGTAGAATTCCAACCGGTGAACCCGACCCTATTAGTAGAGATCAAACGGACGATTTAGGTCAGGATAAGTCACATGACGATGCGCCTAAGGAAGATGCTACTTGATCGCTACCATGTCCATTAGATGATAGGATTGGCGAGAGCGCTAATCAATATTCGCGATGGTACCCTCGAACTTGAGGGGAGTGAGGAGTTTGTTGCAAGTCATTTAGATCTAATCAAGGAAGTCATGCAAGGATTTTCAAAGTCAAGTATCTCGATGGCAGAAGTGAATCCAGCAAAGGAACGGATAATCTACGAATCAGATCGTAGTTCTAATGTAAAGCCTGAACGACGAGAAAAAAAACAGACAGGAGAAGTCAAGCAGATTAGAGAACGGCTTGCGGTGTTGAAGGGGGAAGATTTTTTCAACGCCCCGAAATCGATAAGAGAAGTTCATATAGAAATGAGAACTAGAATGTGGTACCATATCCCCCAGAATATTCAGTCAGCGTTGAGGGACACTGAATTAGGCATCAAGAGGATTCAGGAAGGAGACAGATACAAATTTGTTAAGATTTAACATGTTTAGAGCGAAATACCTCAGTTCTGAGGCATTAAACTTCATACCGATATAATTCGATATCACAACTTCGCGATTAGAGATGGGAGCTCGTTCATATTGTTTATCACATAATCGGCCCCTGCGTCCTTTAGCTGGCCTCTTGTGTGTCTTCCAGTGGGAACTCCAGCAAAGACAAGCCCAGCAGATTTCGCAGCCATAGAATCTAATGTAGTGTCACCTACCATAAGCGATACATCTGGAAGTTTATCGAGTTTTTTAAGGCAGATTTCGACTTGTTCAGGATGGGGCTTCATCATTCGGCTCCCGTTTCGTCCCACGATGGCACTGATAAATTGAAAAAGTCCTGCATTCCTAAGCGCCAACTCAACTGAAGGTTCGCAGTTAGAACTCGCAATACCCATCTTGAACTTATTTTTCCTAAGCCAGATCAGAGTCTCTAAGGCACCAGACATAGGTAATGCACGACGGGCCCCTTTAAGTTCGAAGGTGCAGATGTGTCTAGAAAC
>JAPUIC010000004.1 GCA_027297425.1 Nitrososphaerota archaeon
ATGAAGATGCTGAGAGGTACAACCCTGAGAAGGAAGGCTATTTCCCAAAGAAAAGCATCCAGGGCAAGTATCGAAAGAGACAATCCTGCCAGTATAACTAATAGAATACCTACAAGAGTACTCGGACGCTTAGCCTCGCCAGACATATTTCACGTAATACAACAGTACTAGATAACCATAGCCTTCTCGGAGGATAATTTATCAGAAATAGTTGGGGTTAAGCATCATTTTTAGGTGGGGGTAATTCATCCTACACTGTGGAGTTCAGCGAGGGAGAAACGAATTTTCTGAAGTCAAACGTCCTCATGTTTGTGAGCAGCATATCGAGCGCAGGCTACCCACGAGTGATTCCGATGAGGCTTGTCGATTCTCCTACCGCACTATACTTTGTTATAACGAATACGAAAAAAAATCCACACAAGGTCGCTAATTTATCCAATTCTAACAAGGTCGCAGCCATCGTTCATGAAATGGGAAGGACTCCCAGAGGCATCCATGTTCAAGGGATTGCGGTTATCTTAGATCCTGACGCTGCGGGGAATGAATATGCTATGATTAAGGCCCTCTTTGAAGAGAGGCATGATTACTACAGGGCAAATAATATTTCTAGTAATGACAGTTTAGTGAAACTTGAGGTAAAGTACAAGAAGTCATGGGGCGTATGAGTTATCCACTATCAAGAAGACGGTCGTTTAAACTAATTTTATTATCATCTCGAGAGAGAATGACTTATTAGTGGATCTCCTTCTCACTGGGCTGTAAATTAGATGACTTTAGAGCAGCGACCCCAAAGTAAACACAAGGTCAAAGAGGAAAGGGATGTTTACGCAACTATGCGTGATGGTGTCAAGTTAGCTCTTGACGTATTCCGTCCAGATGCAGAAGGAAAGTTTCCTGCACTGCTTGCCATGTCTCCATACGGAAAAGGTTGTCAATCTACAGAGCTGCCGCCTCAGCCACCGAATTCGCCCATACATCTCAATGTTAGATCGGTAGAAGCGGGTGATCCCAGGTATATTGCATCGAATGGATATGTGCATCTTATTGCAGACGTGAGAGGTACTGGAGGATCTGAGGGAGAGTACTATGGGTGGATGTCGAAGCAAGAGGCCCAAGACGGTCACGACCTAGTAGAGTGGGCAGCAGCCCAACCCTGGTGTGATGGCAATGTTGGCATGGTAGGAATCTCCTACTACGGAACGATACAGTTGTTTGTAGCAGCCGAACAGCCTCCGCACCTTAAAGCTGTCATGCCTTGGAACGCTGTTGGTGATTACTATAGAGAAGCAACCCATCATGGAGGTATAACTCAAAATTTCTTCTATTTTCTATATCAGAAGATCGGGGCTGAAAAATGCGTTTCTGCAACGAAGAAGGATAGATCACCAGAGGAGTACAAACAACTCGTTGAAAGGGCTCGGAGTGATCCAGATCTTCGGATGTATCCGGACCTCTTTACCATCGTAGATGCTCCAAGGAAGATCCCATGCTTCTTCGATATCCTTGTGAATTATACTGATGGTCCGTTCTATCAGGAACGTTCCATGAACAACAAGTATGACAAGGTCAAGATTCCCTCTTACGTTAGTTCTGGCTGGTGGGCTCACGCGCATATGCACCTACAGGGTACCTTCGCACACTACGCAGAGATAGATGCCAAGAAGAAGATCACCATATTCCCAACAACTAGTCTCCATCCACTCCCTGTCCAGTTCAATGATGAAGTTCTTCGTTGGTTCGATTATTGGTTGAAAGGGATCGATACGGGGATAATGAATGAACCTCCAATCAAGATCTTTGTTATGGGTGATAACAAATGGAGATTTGAGAATGAGTGGCCTCTGGCAAGGACGCAGTGGACTAAGTACTACCTGAACCAGTGGGAACGGCTATCCACTGAACCAGAACTTTACTCAGATGAACCCGACTCCTTCGTTCAACAGCCCCCATACGTAACCTCCGAAATAAATTCGGTAAAGTACCAGACGCAACCGCTAACTCAAGATATAGAAGTCACAGGTCCCATCGCATTCTATCTCTATGCCTCCATAGATCAAGATGACACGAATTTCTATACCACATTATTGGATGTTGGTGGTGATGGATCAGTAAGCGAGCCGACCAAAGGGTTCCTGAAGGCATCACATAGGAAGTTGGATCAGAACCTCTCGAAACCGTATAGGCCATATCATCCGCACCTCGAAGCAGAACCAGTTGTTCCTGGAGACGTTTACGAGTATGCAATAGAGCTACCTCCGACTTCAAATGTATTCAAAAAAGGGCACAGGATCAAGATCGATATTTCAAGTATGGACCATCCAAGTATGGGACGTCTGCCGAATGCACCTCTAGGGGCAGCCCATCATCCATGGCACGTGTGTAGCAGCAAAACGACTTTACATAAGATCTATCGCAATACCAAGTATCAGTCCCATCTCCTCTTACCAATCATCCCCGCGAAATCTTAGAAATATCCTAAATTCCGCAGTTAATGATCTCCAAGATATCCTAGATGATCAAGGATTAGACCCAGCGGCGTACTTTGGCTTTATACTCCAAGTACTCTTTTCCAAACTTTCCTTCCAAGTATCGCTCTTCTCTTTTGATTACGCCGTAGTGCATAACAATCATGACTATCGGAAAAAGGAAGACAGGCCAGAGTGCATTGGCGAGGAAGGTGACTCCAAAGTAGATGGCAATGAAGCCACCATAGATCGGGTTACGGCTGAATCGAAAAGGGCCAGTTACTATGATCATTGTCGTGGGTTTGTTAGTCTTCTCGCTTGTTCCTTCCCTCCTGAATGTCCGAAGAGCCCAACCCGAAACGAATAGACCCTTAGCAACGAGCCCTATGCCCAAGACAAGAGACAGCACAAGGGGAAAGAATGGAAGAGGAAATGCATAGTTTAAGAGTAAACCAGCTCCTAATGGGAGGAAGTAGACGATCGGCGGTCTCAGGACAACTCCAGCGTTATCATCTTCGGTTTTCTTCTTTCCACTCAACTTCATTACCTAGATATTAACAGGAAGTAACAGCTATAAGAGCTCACGCTATCCTTCCGACCTAGCTAGCTAAGACATTGGAACGTTGAACTAGGAGATGCCCGCCAACGGAACTTCTTTATCGTAGGCCGCTTCCCCTCGAGAGGCCTTTTCCTTCTTCTTCTTAATCCTCGCCTTCGCCTTTTCCATAGCGTCCATGAACTGCTCATCCGACAGGAGATCTACGCCCTCGTCACAGGGCAAACCTGTCTGTTCCGAAATTACCTGATCAAGGACCACCCTGAACTCATGGTTTGATCCGTCGTCTGCCAGATCGTGCATCTGCATCCTTCTGAGTCTACCCTTTACTCGGATACTCATTGTACTCTATATGTTAATAGAGCCTATTTAGCTTTCTGTATGCGAACGCGTTTACTATTATCTAGCTAGAGTCCCTAGGAAACGAGCTACGAGACGAGCAGGAGCAGAAAAGATGCTACGAGAAGAAAGACTAGAATGAGAGTTGTGATCTTCGCGAGCTTCATTATGATGGAAGGGTAACTGCATTCTATATAAAAATAGTTCACCAAAGC
>JAPUIC010000040.1 GCA_027297425.1 Nitrososphaerota archaeon
CTCTTCTCCGAAGCTAGGGGTCTATCGAAATTTGATCTAGGCGGAAAGGGAGCGGGCTTGGCAGAGATGACCGGAATAGGTATGCCTGTCCCCCCTGGCTTAACAATTCTTACAAAGGTATGCAGGGATTATTACGCAAACGGTGGGAGGTTACCCGATGGCCTGGAAGACGAAGTGAAGGCAAAGTTGGGGGAAGTAGAGAAGGCCATTGGAAGGAAATTTGGAGATCCAACAGATCCACTTCTTCTTTCCGTTCGCTCTGGAGCACCATTTTCTATGCCCGGAATGATGGATACTATACTCAATCTAGGGTTGAATGATGAATCAGTCAAGGTTCTCGGCGATCAAACTAACGATCTAAGATTTGCTTATGATAACTATAGGAGGTTTATTCAGATGTTCAGCAAAGTCGTATTGAAATTGGAGGCAGGGAAGTTCGAAGAGCTGATAGTTCGGGAGAAGCAGAAACGGGGTGTGGAACAAGATGTGGATCTCGATAAAGAAGCGATGAGGAATCTAGTAGAAGAGTTCAAAAATTTTGTTAAAGAAGAGACGGGTGACGATTTTCCTCAAAATCCGTGGTTACAAATGAGCATGGCTATAGGAGCTGTCTTCGACTCGTGGATGAACGAGAGAGCTAAGGAGTATAGAAGAATATACAAGATTTCGGAAGAACTTGGAACAGGGGTGAACATTCAAGTCATGGTCTTCGGGAACAGGGCAGGTATCTCGGGTACAGGTGTTATATTCACTAGAAATCCTTCGACAGGAGATAAGAAGCTCTTCGGTGAATTTTTAATGAACGCTCAAGGCGAAGATATAGTCTCCGGAGTTAGAACCCCGAGACAGATAGATGATCTGAAGGCTGAGGCTCCGAAGTTGTATAATGAGTTGCTCGAAATTGCGACTACTCTCGAGAATCACTATCGCGATATGCAGGATATTGAATTTACCATAGATAATGGAATATTACATCTGCTACAAACAAGGACTGGGGTGAGGACAGCTCTCGCTGCGGTCAAGATGGCGGTAGACATGAAGAAAGAAGGACTAATAGACACTGCAGAGGCACTGAAACGGGTCGAACCACAGCATCTTGATCTATTGCTGCATAAGCATATAGATCCGACCAAGAAGATAGATCATATAGCAGAGGGACTACCTGCTTCGCCAGGCGCAGTATCAGGTAAAGCCGTCTTTGACGTTGCCGAAGCTACTACCTTAGGCAATAAAGGCGAGAAGGTAATTCTAGTTCGGCTAGAAACAATTCCCGAGGATATTCATGGAATGGTAGCCTCTGAGGGTATGTTGACCAGCAGAGGTGGGATGGCCTGCCACGCAGCACTTGTCGCTAGGGGTATGGGAAAGCCTGCGATAGTGGGCTGTGAGGCCATAAAAATAGACCAAGAGAAACAAACTTTCTCTGTAAAGGATGTAGTTGTCTCGAAGGGGGACTTGATAACAATAGATGGAACTACCGGAAGAGTCATCCTTGGAGAGGTACCCACCATAGAACCCGAGCTCGGGCCTGAACTGAAGGAGCTTTTGGGTTGGGCAGATGATGTGAAAAAGCTCGGCGTTAGAGCTAATGCGGATACGCCAGAAGGAGCACAGCGAGCCAGGTCATTTGGGGCGGAAGGTATAGGGCTTTGCAGAACTGAGAGGATGTTCAACCTCAGAGATAGGCTTCCGATTGTCCAAGAAATGATTCTTGCGGATTCTGAAGAGGAGAGGAAGGTGGCTCTCGACAAACTTCTACCGATGCAGAGAGATGACTTCAAAGCAATTTTCAAGGCTATGGACGGACTCCCTGTGACGATCAGAATGTTAGACTTGCCGCTTCATGAGTTCTTGCCTAGACATGAAGAGTTGATCGCTGAGGTTACCACTGCCAGGTTAGTAGGTAAGGATTCAGAGGAGTTGAGAAAGAAAGAGAGACTCCTCAAGAAGGTAGAGCAGTTAGTCGAACACAATCCTATGTTGGGCCATCGGGGTTGTAGACTCGCAGTAAAATATCCTGAAATTTATGAAATGCAGACTAGAGCAATCTTCGAAGCTGCAGCAGAGCTGAAGAAAGAGAACTGTGTTGTTAAACCGGAGTTAATGATCCCGTTGTTAAGTGATGCCCGAGAACTCTATTTCCACAGGAAAAATATGGAGAAGATCGCGGATGCTGTGTTAAAACAGGCAGGCGTAGAGATCGATTATTTGATAGGTACAATGATCGAAACACCTCGAGCTGCATTAACTGCGGCTAAGGTTGCTGAATTTGCAGATTTCTTCTCTTTCGGGTCCAATGATCTCACCCAGACTACCTTTGCATATAGTAGAGATGACGCAGAAGCCAAGTTCATGCCTCTTTATGTAGATAAAGGGCTCCTGCTAGCTAATCCTTTTGAGATCCTTGATAGAGAGGGCGTTGGAAAACTCATCCTCATGGCTGTAGAGTCTGGTAGAAGTATCAAGAGTGGGCTAAAAATAGGAATTTGTGGTGAACATGGTGGTGATCCTGGATCTATTGAGTTCTTCCACCACGCTGGATTAGACTATGTTAGTTGTTCACCTTTTAGAATCCCGATAGCTCGTCTGGCTGCAGCTCAGATTGCCATAGGCACTGAGAAAGCATCATCCACAGCATAACCAATCTTTAGCACATAGTCGTTGCAATACCGAATCTTATATCACGATCAGTGGCGGTAGTTTTTTCTCGAGGAAAAAGGTAGAAGTAGGTCGATTTAGACGTATTACCCTACGGTGATTTTCTGCCTTAAGTCTTCTAAGGTTGATTCCTCGGCCTGCACCCGTTCTGTGAAGATTGGTTCATTTCCTGGCTTACGTGGAATAAGATGAATATGTACGTGTGGTACGACTTGTCCGGCAACCTTTCCCTCATTTACGAGTACATTGATACCATCGACCCCTAGTCTCCGCTTTAAGAGCCGAGCAACTTCAGAAGCCGCGATAAAGAGGGAAGCTAGAGTATCATGGTCGAGGTCGGAAAACAGTTCTATGTGAATTCTCGGGATTACCAAAGTATGGCCTTCCGCGAATGGTCTTATGTCAAGGAAACTCATAGTTCGAGCATCATTATGAATTAGAAATGCTGGTGCCTTTCCTTCTTCAATGAGACAGAAAGGACATGAGGGATCGTGATGGAGGTCCATAACTCAAAGCATGGGTATAAGCTATATATTTGATATCAAGTAGGTTTAACCTTCTTCCTTTCATCTCCTGGAATAGAAGCTCGTGCCATCTTTCTTACCCTCAATCAGGTTTCCTGCCTCGATCTGGATCGAAAGCATCGCCATTGCATAACTTCTATCGGAAAATAATGACGCTAAAGCTAAGATTCGCCTATCGGGATCTTTCTTACCTCTCATAAAGACCTCCACATCATCTTCATCTTTGGGGAGCCTATATTTCGTGATGAGCTGGAAGATCTCTGCAAAATTGTAAAAAAGTCCGTCCTCTAATTCGTTGACCCAACTAGTCTTTTTCGGATCTAATAATTCGTTTATCTCGTCACGCTTAAGCGGCATACGCTCTCATACGAGATCGAGTGAGATCGAAGATAAAGTTTTTTCCTAACACTAGATACGAATTGGAATGAACCGACTCTCCGCGCTCGAAGGATTTAATGTACCAGTGATGGCTATCTTGTAACCACACCTAAGACATCTGTTTTTGGCATCCATATTCCATCCACCAATTTCGAAGCCCAGCCTTTCCACTACTAGTTCACCGCATCCTGGGCAGTATGTATGTTGTGAGGGGTGGTTGGGGACATTACCGATATAGACGTAGTTGAGACCAGCATCCTTCCCAATTTGATGGTGTTTTTCCAGAGTTTCGGTGGGCGTCTGGGGTAGGTGCATCAGCTTGTAATCCGGATGGAACCTGAGGAAATGGACAGGGGTATCTGGACCTAGATTATCAGAGACCCATTTGCAGAGTTTCCTAGCTGCCTCAAGGCTATCTCCCAATTCAGGTATGATCAGATCCGTTATCTCGATGTGGATTTTGGTCTTCTGTTTGAGCTCTAATAGAGTTTGATATATCGGCTCGGCATTCTGTATTCCGATATACTTTCTTACGAAGCCAGTCTCACCGCTCCCCTTAAAGTCGACGGTAATACAATCTAGAAATTCGTTCATCATACATACAGCCTCCTCCGTATCATAACCATTCGAGACGAAGATGTTGATGAGTCCTTCCTTTCTAGCCAAAACACCTATGTCTCTAGCAAACTCGAGGAATATTGTTGGTTGATTATAGGTATAGGCGATGCCATGTGAACCATACTGCTTAGCCAGATTTACTACCTCCAGTGGCTCTAGGTCCGAGCCCTCAACCTTACGCCGCTGGCTAATGTCGTAATTTTGACAGTAATGACATAGCCAGTTGCAACCAGTAGTAGCTATCGAGAATATCTTTGTGCCTGGCATGAAGTGGCTGACAGGTTTCTTTTCAATTGGGTCTACATGGCCGGTTATTACTTTTCCATAAACTAAGAGTTGAAGCTTTCCTCCAACATTAGCCCGTACTCCGCACAAACCTGGCTTGCCATCCGGAATTTGGCAATACCTAGCACAAGCAGTACACCTGACTTTAGCGCCTCCCATTGGCTCATAAAGAATAGCCTCCTTACCAACCATTAAGAAATCAAAAACTCATTGTACGCTTTATAGTTTGAAAATATCATTTTTGAAAACATAAACGCATTTAGTGGTCATGAATCTTTAATTGTGTGTCACCGCACTAGATCTTGTCTAGATGGCTCAGTCCTCAATATTCAAATCGTTCTCAGAGACGCTTAGACTCGCGGTTGAATCCAGTGGAATGGTCACCCCTACTCCCCCTCAGGTTTTAGCTTGGCCACATATTGTTGCTGGGGAGAATGTTTTACTGGTTGCACCAACAGGTACCGGTAAGACTGAGGCAGCACTCTTACCTGCACTAGATCGCCTAATCAGAGCAGGGGGTAGTAGTGCTATCTCGATCTTGTACATCACACCAATGCGTGCACTTAACAGAGACATGATGAAGAGGCTAGAGTTTTGGGGTGCGAAGCTTAACCTCGACATTCAAGTGAGGCATGGAGACACTTCCGCTCAAACAAGGAGAAAGCAATCTCTAAAACCGCCAGATATCTTAATCACGACTCCTGAGACTCTGCAAGCAATACTTCCAGGGACAAGGATGAGAGAACATCTGAAGTCTGTAAAAGTGGTTGTTGTGGATGAGGTTCATGCATTGGTGGAAAG
The DNA here is from genome assembly GCA_027297425.1 of Nitrososphaerota archaeon. Lineage (GTDB taxonomy): Archaea > Thermoproteota > Nitrososphaeria > Nitrososphaerales > JAPUIC01 > JAPUIC01. The sequence goes on from JAPUIC010000040.1 coordinate 5,265, forward strand.
TAAAAGAGGTGTACAACTAGTTGTTGGCCTCCAGAGACTCGCTAAACTCGCAAATTATCAGCTAGTGGGCCTATCCGCAACGATTGGCGATGTTAAAGAGTGTGGTCGCTTCCTATTTTCAAACGAACCATATAAGCTCCTTAAAGTCGATATGTCAACGAAGGTCAGATATTCTATCGATTACCCAGTCCCAAGCGAAGCAGATAATCTTCTTTCTCGAGAAATATTTGCTACATCGGAATTAGCAGCTCGTCTCTCTGCAATCAATGATCTTCTCGATACGCATGATTCAGTCCTGATCTTCGTAAATAGCAGGACAGTAGCAGAAATGGTAGGGGAAAAACTAGGGAGAATTCGCAAGGATGTAGCTGTTCATCATGGGTCCCTACCTCGTGAAGAGAGGGAGAGAGTAGAAGAGGCATTCAAAGAAGGTAGACTAAAGGCCCTCGTCTGTACGTCAACCCTCGAACTTGGCATTGATGTAGGCTCAGTAGATCTAGTGATTCAATACATGTCACCCAGACAAGTCACCAGTATGATTCAGCGAGTGGGAAGATCTGGACATAGTGTCGGTAGAACCTCTGAAGGTGTATTGATTAGCGTATCTACCGATGATATTCTAGAATCTGCAGCGGTCATTACTGAAGCATTGGACGGCAAATTGGAAAAAACAAGACCATTCATCAATAGCCTGGATGTCCTGGCACACCAGATCGTTGGTTATCTGATGGACTTTGAATCCATAGATGAGAAAGATCTCCTAGGGGAGCTGAAGAAAACACATCCATACCGAGGATTGGAAGGAGATGTACTCAGAAGAGTCATAAATTATCTTGCAAGCTTGGGAAAATTATGGGTCCAAGGTGATGTCCTGAAGAGGAACAGAGCTTCTAGAGAATATTATTACGAAAACCTCTCAATGATTCCAGATGAAACAAGGTATATGGTCATAGATCTTTCTTCCGATCAAAGAGTAGGAATTCTTGGCGAAGAATTCATGTTGTTCAAAGCACGTATTGGTCTACATTTTATCTGCAAGGGGAAAGTTTGGCAGATAGAAAAAATCTCAGATGACCATAAGGTATTCGTAACTCCTTCAGATGATCCACTAGCAGCCGTACCTGCTTGGGATGGAGAGATGCTTCCTATTCCTTATCAATTAGCACAGAGAGTGGGCTACACTCGGAGGGCCATCTCTGACGCTCTTGAACTATCACCTGTTCAGAGTGTAGTAGAAGATCTACAGACAATATTTCCCGCTCCAATCCGAGCTCGTCAGAAAGTAATCGAAGAGATAATGGAACATAAACAGATGAGGGCACCGGTTCCCTCTGACCGCCTAGTGCTTGTTGAAGGATTTCAAAAGTACCTCATTATTCATACCTGCTTTGGAGAAGGGGTCAACAGGGCTATTGCATTAGTCTCAGAAGAGATACTTTCACGAAAGGGTCTTGTGAGATTATGGTGGACAGATGCATACCGGATACTAATCGAGCTAACGGTAGACGCTTCGGAGCTCGATCTAGATCTAATATGTTCTCAACTCCTACATCTTCCTTTTGAGGAATTTGAGAGGACCTTCAATATCGCAGTTCAAAGGAACTTTCCGTTCCCAAACCGTCTAAAGTCGATAGGAGAGCGTTTTGGAGCCCTGAAACGAGGGAAGTTAATCTCGCATCCTAACTTATGTTCACTACCCACCAGGTTTGAAAATACTCCAATATTTGAGGAGGCGATACAAGAAATGCATAGAGACCTGATTTCTATGGAAGATACTCAGGCAGTTATCCAGTCCATCACAGCAGGGGACATTAGAGTACAGTCATTTCAAGCCGATGAGAATCCTACGCCTATCGCTTATCATATTCTCTATCGGTATATGGACGTTCCTGAGTTAGTAGCCACTGAAACAATCCTAAAGTCATCGGTCGATAGAATGAGAGCATCGATCTATTCTACTCAAGTTGATCTAGTCTGTTTTAAATGCGGAAACATCCAGCATTCAGAACTTATTGGTTCTATGCCTAATGAGCCATTTTGTCCCAAATGCGCTTCAAAGCTGATAGCACCTTGTTTTTGGTACTCTAAATTAACCAATTCGTCTCTAAAAAAGAAGCTGAACCACGAGGAGCTTTCGAAGGATGAAATTTTGGAACTTTCAAAGGCCAGGAGAGCAGCAGACCTAGTTCTGGCATATGGTAAGGCAGCGATAATTGCCCAAGCAGTATACGGGATCGGTCCTCAAACGGCGTCTAAGGTCCTAGCTAAGATGCACGACGATGAAGAGTCGTTCTATCGAGACCTTCTTGAGTCTAAGCTCAAGTTCATTTCTACAAGGCCCTTTTGGAGTAAGTAGAAAAGACGGTGTTTCCTCTTTATCTCGTTTATTACCTAGGTTTCTTTAGATATAATTAGTAACTACTATCTTAGACTGGCTTTCTTTCTTTTTCCAGTCTTTCTCCCACTTTATAGTGCTCACCCTTAAGAACTAGTTCAGCATCCTGTTTACATACTTCGGGCCATGTGCCTAGCTCGTAACCAAACCAGGGTACCTTGAGTTTCAGGGATGGTAGTTTCTCTTCTTCCCAGATCTGTAATGCCCGGTCCATATACTCCTTTTTTGGTAGTGATATTGGTGGATATTCCGACTTTCTTGTTGCATCCATAAGCATTGCAGAGGAGCCTTCGCCATCAGGATAGGCCTTATCTGCTTCGGTATACCCTTCCTTGAAAACAGAAAGGTCAAGTCCAGGGACGCGCCCTCTAATGATTTTTACGTCTCTATGAGGCTGCATCCTCCAACCTATGGCCCAAATTACCGAATCCATATCTCTCGGATCTATATCATCATCGACAGCGATGAAGACCTTACCCCACCGTGGGTCGTAGGTAGCAGCACCCATTAGAGCTTGCATTGAGTGGGCAGGATGGAGTTTTTTCAGACTGATAACACACCACATAGCTTGGCTTATCTCATGCCATGCTACATCGATAATACCTGGAACATTGCATTGATTCTTTATGAAATTGAAGAATACGCTATCAGAAGAAACTCTTCTTAGCATACTACTTTCACTCGGAGGCATTTGGCTTACAATATGTGTGAAGATGGGCCGTTTTCTGGTAGTCACACACGTTACTTCTACAACAGGTCTATGATGCACCTCAAGGGCCATATATCCGGTATACTCGCCGAAAGCATTTCCCGGATCCCAATATTCGGTAGATACGAGCCCTTCGATTACAGCCTCTGCATGTGCAGGAACTTCAAGATCCACCGTTTTGCACTTAACTAACTCCATAGGCTCACCCGCCATTCCGCCTGCCACATCTATCTCATCAACACCGACCGGAAGTTTCGCTGATGCAACGTATGTCAGGTTTGGAGTAGCTCCTACGACGAATGCTACCGGAAGCGATTTGCCCTTGTCTTTTGCAGATTTCCAGTGATAAAAGCCATGGTTAACCCTTTGAATCTCCCAAAGAATCTTGGTTTTGCCAAAGACATGAGCTGAATAGTTACCGCAGTTTCTAATATTGGTGTCCATATCCTTGCTAATCATCTGAGTTGACGTTCGGATCTGACCACTAAAACCAGGGAGTTCTACTGGAATAGGCAGAGCCTCTAACCCGTGACCGTCTTTTAGCAGATCCTCGCCTTGGTAGACTATTTCTTGAACAGGTCCGGAGGACACCATTATTGGTTGAATAGGTTCTGCCTGAGCCTTGGCCCATTTCTCTCTTATCTTTGGTGTTTCGCACATCATACCCATCGCATAAATATCTAGTGAAGATGCATAGATACCTGCGGCAACTTCGGCATCATACTTGTGGCCTTTTACATCGCTTACACTCTCAAAAAGAAAACCCATTCTATCTTCTTCAGCAAGTCCTCGAAAAGGAAGCCTTGCGATCGCACTAAGCTCGGTCTCCTTTACGATGTTTCGTTTTATCCTTACTAATTTCCTGTGCTCCTCTAGGAACGCTAGATATTCCCTAAGATCCTTGTAATATCCCATCCTACCACTCTTCTCAGCCCTAGGTATATCTATGCTCCGAAATAGAGTTATGGTAGATCTTAAAGATACATCAAAATCTTAAATTCAGTTATACCTGTAGGAATAGATGTACATTGGAACCTCCTCGAAAGTTTTCTGGGAGACTCCGGACATTACTATTCATACCCTCTGGAAATGATAGATTTATTGATAAAGCTCTAGAGATGAAAGATAAGCCGGACGCTATAATTCTCGATCTGGAGGATTCCATCCAGAAAAAGAAGAAGGATGAGGCAAGAATCGCTCTCTCAGATTCTGTAAAGAAACTCTCCGTTTTTCCCATAATAGTTAGGGTAAACAATGCAAAGTCGATACACTTTAAGAAAGATATAGAGCAGGCCGTCATAAATCGTGTAACGGCCATCCAAGTTCCGAAGGTTGATTCACCGGAGTTAGTAAGATCAGTATCTACCAAGATCACCGTTCTGGAAAAAGCTAGAGGAGTAACCAAAAATTCTATCTCCCTTATACCCATGATTGAGAGCGCTTCTGCAGTCATGTCAGTTAGCCAAATAGCGAGATCAAGTGCTCGAGTTATCGCTTTAGCTTTCGGTTCTGGCGACTATGCTCTGGACCTTGGACTTCCGTGGACCAAAGAAGGCTTGGAATATGAAGCACCGAGGATGATAATACCAATAGTCGCCAAAGCGAGCGAACTATTTGCGATTGATGGGGTCTTCATGGATCTAGATGATACGAATTCATTCATGAAGGACTCGACCCGTAGTAGAAGATTAGGCTATCAAGGCAGGATGGTTGTTCATCCAGATCAAGTCAAGATCGCTAATTTAGCATACCTCCCTTCCAGGGAAGAGGTTCGTTGGGCAGTGAAAGTAGATAGAGCATATAGAAATGCCATTTCTAGAGACATCGGTGCAATTAAGGTCGATGGTCTCTTAGTTGATGAACTTCACTACAAGTTAGCGAAACGTATCTTATCGAGTACATAGATTCACAATAATGCGGGGGGTGGGATTTGAACCCACGAACTCCTTAGAGACGAGGTCTCTCCAAAGAAACCTGAGCGTCGCGCCTATACGGTCTCGCACCTTTGACCAGGCTGGGCGACCCCCGCACTGAACAGAGTTGTCTTCGATCTTATTTTAATCATTTTTTGATATTTCCAAAGCCTAAATATCGAAGGTGGTCAGTTAATGTGGAAAGGATGAGAAATCCGGAGGATGCTATAAAAAAGTGGGCGATTGGTCAGAATGCTCTCGTTGCAGGTATTGCTTCCGCTTCAGACATAGACCAACTGCAAGCAGAGGGACACAGACCTAGTGATATTCTCCCTTCTGCTAAAAGCGTCATAGTGATTGGTTCGTTACCTTTTGCAGGTACGTGGAGAATACCTGATTATAAGGTCGTAGGGGAGGTTGCGTTCCAATGTAATGAGGAACTCTATAGGATAGCATACCATATGGCTGATTATATCGAATCGAAGTACGGATACGAATCACTCTTTCCTCCCCCTGATTCAATAGGTAATTGGAGCCCACTTTTGGATATTAAGCGATGTGCTGAAATGGCTGGCCTAGGATCGAGATCTCTGGCAGGCGAGATGATCCTTCATCCTGAATACGGTTTTCTCTATTTTGCGGTAACAATAACGAGCATGCCATTGGTTTCTGACGGTCCTCTCAAGGATCCCGTTTGTCCTGCTCCATCTTGCGTCAGGCTTTTTGAAAAGATTGGGACGACACCTTGTATGAACGCATGTCCAGATTGTCTATCAGGTACAATTAAAGATGGTCGTATAGTTTCAAGTAGATACGATAGGAACCGATGTGCTACAAGAGCTCAGTCGACATCACCACCTGCTCTTCAGAGACAAATCCTGGGGGCCGCTGAGGAAACTAACCCTGCAAAGAGAAAGATGATAGTCCTCGGTGACTATTTCTCTAGAAGTGTGAAGTCGCTATCGTATCGAAGTCATTTAGATGCCACATGTATGGAGTGTTGGAGACCATGCCCTGTGGGTATGAAGTATAGAGTCAAAAAGTGAGGTAGGAGATAGTTGTCGAACCTCGCAGTTGCCGAAAAGAAGATCAAGGAATTCGCAAGAAAGAATGGTTCGTTGATTACTGGCATAGCTAGCGTATCTAGCATAGATGAGGAAGCGCCTAAAGGTCATAGGCCGTCCGAGGTACTAGAAGGTGCCAAGAGTGTAATTGTGGTCGGAGGAGGAAAGATCAACTTAGGCGCCTACAAAAGTCCGATGGCCTACATTCCCGGCTACATCTCCTCGGTGAAGGTTTCTGGCGTACATAGGATCGCGTTCAAGTTAGCAGATTTTATCGAAAAGGAGTTCGATCACTATGCTATCTTTTCACCGCAGGCGTTGTCAGGTGCTAATCAGCCGGTGATCGACGACCAGTTATGTGCGATAAAGGCAGGCCTAGGTACAAGGGCCATCGCTGCATATAGGGTTCTGAATAAGACGCATGGCTTTCTCAATTATGCCTCAGTGATAACGACGATGCCTCTTGAGTCAGACACTCCGATAAAAAAGCCGGTTTGTCCTGCACCTGAATGTGTTGAAATGTATGAGGAGTCCCAGACTACTCCGTGTCTACAGGTTTGCCCCCAATGTCTGAAAGCTGAGATAAAAGATGGTACTATCAAGAAGATCAAGTTTAACAGGATGATTCATGAGAGCCGATCTCAAACTACATCCACATCAGCGTTCCAGAAGATCTTATTGGAGGCATTGAACGAGCCAGACCCGGAGAAGAAGAAGATGATGTTGCTGGGCGACTTCTTTTCTAGAACAATTAGATCGATGGCATATAATTATAATCTGAGCAATACTACCATTGAATGTCTCAGGGTCTGTCCGGTGGAACAGCGTTCATATAGTAAACAAAAGGCGAGAGGTTGAACTTTGGTACATGTAGTCACCCCTGAGATGTATAAGAAATACAAGGAAAAGATCCTTGGTCTGAGTAATGCCATTCAAGAGGGACAGAGGGGATTATCGGTTCGAGAGATAGCTGATAAGCTCGGTCTCAAGCTTGAGGATGTTAAAGAAATACTCTCCATAGCAGAGAAAGATGTCCCTCTTAGTTGGTACGAGGATGCTGAGAGATTCAAAGAAGAGA
>JAPUIC010000041.1 GCA_027297425.1 Nitrososphaerota archaeon
TATTGAGACTGAGCGGCCGAACCGGTCCTCTGATGTAGCATCACTAGCTGTAAGCTTCGCCTCCTGGGTCCAAGTACCAGCACTCCTAACAAAGACATAAGCTGAGCCGGAATTGCTACCTCCGTCATCGTCAAAGGGAGACCCAACCACAGCTGTATCTCCACTTATTGAGACGGAGTCGCCAAAGTCGTCTTCCGATTCAGCGTCACTAGCTGTAAGCTTGGCCTGCTCTGTGCTTTGCGCATAAACGGGTAGCAGTAAACCCCCGAGCAACAGAATGGAGGCTATGATTGCTATGTATTCTGTTCCAATGTAAAGCCCATTAGGTACCCGTAAAGAGGCATGTCCAGCTATCTTCATACTTTTACCTCCCAACCGACGTATCTTTCAGTATTTCAGTATTGTAGTCGAATACAGATTCTGCGGCGTTACGATGGCGGGACGAATATTTGGGATCGTCAGACTTTTTCGCATTTTGGGTGAAGGTAAATATATCGAGATGGTTGAGCGGTGTTTCGATGAAGGTCTCAGATTATGAAGGAACCCCAACCTTCATCATAGGGCGTTGATGGAACCCCTTAACCTAAAGGCGAAGCTTTTCCGTGGCTTCTCGGCTCCGACCAGGCTCGCCATTCTGGAGTCACTTAAAGACGTGGAGAAAACCGGATCAGAAGTCGCCTCTCTAATAGGCCAAAGTCAGACTAACGTCTCGAACCATCTAATTTACCTGCTAGAATGCGGTCTCGTTAAGAAAAGGCGGGATGGTAAGAGGATCTACTACAGCATCAAAGACTGGCGCTTTCTGAGGTTTCTGTCGGACAGTGACGCAATACTCGCTGAGGGAAGGAGATCGTCGAGTGTGCGATCATCATGAATAAAGATCCCGATGCATAAATGAATAGGCGAGAGAGATGCCCGGAAGACACCAAGTAAAGAATAGCGGTGGGAAAAGGAAGTTCTACGGTGTAGTCGTAGTGCTGATAGCGATAATAGGCGCTGCCTTAGGTTATGTTTTCTTAACCAATCCAACAACCCAAGAAGTCATAATTCCGTTAAGCTTTTCAAACCAACTTGGCTCTGATGATGCTCCTATCACAATCCTTGAATTCGGTGAATATCAGTGTCCTAGCTGTGGGGCCTTTTTTAGAAATACTAAAGCAGAGTTGGTTGCGAAGTACGTTGATACAGGAATCGTCAAGATGTACTTCAGGGACTACGCGTACTATGGCCCCGATTCAACCTCTGCTTCCATCGCTGCTAGATGTGCAGGCGAGCAAGGGAAGTACTGGGAGTTTCACGACTTCGCTTTTTCAATGCAGGGGCCCATAAATTCTGGATGGGCTAGCCCAGAGAACTTGAAGGGATTTGCGCAGGCGATAGAGCTTGATACCGAGGCGTTCAACAACTGTCTCGATTCTGACAGGTATAGTGATGAAGTAGCAAATAGCTACGCGGACGGCTTTAGAAGAGGAGTAAGAGGGACTCCAACTTTCATAATAATCGGTCCTGATGGTAGAGAGGCAAAGCTAGTTGGTGCCCAGCCCTTCCAAGCCTTTGAGAGGATCATAGAGTCGATTCTCTCTAGGTGAGAGTTACCCTTATTTCGTCGTAAACGTTCCTGTAATGTAGATTCTCCTTTCAAAGGAATACTAAAAAAGAGCAAGAGGAGATGAGGGACCGTAGTAGATGAGAGCTCAGACATCGGACCTTGTCTTTGGTATGGTTGGAGTGATACTTGCCCTATCTCTCATTGGCTATTCATCTACTCTGCACGCTGAGGCAGCGCACGGAGACGGAGCGGCAGGACCGATATTTACACGAGTAGAAGTTGCATTCTTTCCTGAGGGGCCTCTACAACTTGGAGAATCGGTCAATATTGTTGGGAGAGCGGTGGAGGCGGACACACTCAGTTTCATCAAGGATTCATCCCTTGATTTCTACATAAATGATGAGTTAGTCTTCACTGGAGCGGCCGACCTTGAAGGAATTGTCGTATTCCGATTTACCCCGGAAGAGACTGGCACCTATAAGGTGGAGCTGAAATATGGTGCGTTCGGACGAGATGATATTGATATCTATTCAGCAGGCAAGAGCAAGGTTTTGGAGCTTGTGGTTGAGAACGTTAACGTCCAGGTAGCTTCTCAAGTCGCTCTGGGTATTTCTCCGTCCATCATCTTGGCCGCAGGCGTAATCACGATAGGAGTAGTTGCTTCAGGAGTAATTTACATACTCAAAAGACCTGGTTCGAAAAAATAGACTGACTCTAGGATGGGTAGCGCGCCCCTAGCCCGTCGGTTAGTCTCCGAGCCAAGAGCCCAGAATTTCTGGTGTTTTATATTCTCCCGAAGGGGCTATGTAGACAGACAGAAACTCTCCAGATTGCGATGAATATAACAGGCCGATCTAAATCCGCTATATTCGATGCCCCACGGGCTTCCTGAAGTAATCTCCTACGGCATTCTTTTTGTTTTCTCTATAGGTCTAGTGTTCCACTGGTCAAGGAGAGCCCTGCGCCATCCGACCCCAACAGAACGGTTCGATAAGGAGACCGAGGGAACATGAACCCGGTATTCACTTGAGCGGAAATATAGTAATTCGGTTGCCGAATTGTTCATCATAAGTTCTGCATTTTTTAGAATTCGCCAACATAAGTCTCTAGTCTTCGATAGGCAGTACTTGTCCCCTGATCTCTCCACCAGGGAATGCAGTGCTGTGGATGTTGATGTAGAATAGCCCGTCCTTCAGTGGTCCCAATACCAGTAACTAGACTTACCGAGAAGTGGACCAGGCAGTTGCTCTGCGAAACACTGTGACAGAGCTAAAAACGCATCACGCATTTGCTGGATGAATAAATCCATATAATATCCATCTTTTCTTCAGATTCTGATGACTGAGCAAGGTAAAAAACCGGAAGAGATTCAGCAAGACCCCATGTATTGAGCTTCTATCTTTCGCGACGGCTCTGCCTACCTATCGATGAAGAGGGAGGCGTAGAATTCGTTCTATGAGCTGGTCCCATGAACTCTGCGTTCGGAACATCTCGAAACGCTTCAGCCATGTCGGGCAGGGCTGGGGCGAGGAGGGCACCTGCTAAGACGGTCATCGTACTTCCTAATAGAATGGTTAGATTGCGAATGCTTGTCTTGTTAACTGTCGGCATAGATTCTCAATAATCGGCTGGGCAAATCCCTTAGGATAATTAGTTCGTTTCAAAGTCGATTACTCTAACATGCCCCAGTCCTGTCTTTTGGCCCATTCCTCGAAGGTGTGCCAGCCTATTTCTGGATACTCACGATGGAGTGAAGGGATATCAACACTGTATCCGACCTTGTCGAACCACTGGCACATTATTTCCATCCCCTCGATTGACCCCTGTACGTACTGGATTGTGCGACCAGTCACTCGTGATAGAATTTCTGCCACCTCCAGGCCACTAACTTCGTCAGAGGCGATATCCAACCTCTTACCAATGAATCGATCCTGATTCTAGTTGAATTGCTACAGTGGTTCTATTCCAAGAAATCAAGTGAGTATTTGGCTGGTCCAGTTCGTATGGTTCTAGGTTTTCCTGATTCGATGTAAAGAAGTCATTATACTTCCTTAGAAGCGAGGTATCTGTTTCCCTCCATATCTCTTTCTTGTTGATCTTCCTGTGAATCTGGGAAAATTCCTCACATCATGGACAGACTCGAAAGGGTTTTGGCTCGTGGACACTGAATGGCCCAATTCCTAAATATCGAGAAGGGTGAGATCCACGTGCTATCCAGTCTTGAAAAGATAGTTACATGAGCTACGTGCCAGAAGAAATTATTCATTGGAATATGTTGGGATTCCCCGATAGAGCTTTTGAGATCGCAATACCTTTCCAGATTTCCATTCCCATTATCTTATATCTGAAGACTCCATCATCCGTACTAAATCTCATCTTTGAACTTGCCACGGGGAAACCTATTT
>JAPUIC010000042.1 GCA_027297425.1 Nitrososphaerota archaeon
CCCAGAACAGCCGCTACATAGATAATAGTCCCGAGGAGGACGTTTTGATTTACGCTAAATTGCAGCATTGATGAATTCCGTAACCAGCCATCAATGCCAACTGTGACTATTGTACCGACAAAGAGAAGTAACGCGAGATTAAATTTGAATCTACGCTTTCTAGGAGGAGGGAATCTAGCCACTGTTACAACAATGTCCCGCTCTGCCCTCCTCATTACAGCTAGGTAACCATACTTCTTTATTTCACCGTAAAACGACTTGAAGCCCTCCTTCATATCGGGTGTCTCGTCCAACCTGAATTCATAGGAGCCGTCTTCTCGAATAAAGCGGTCTTGTAACGTGAACCTCTCTGAGATTAACTGAACGACGGTATCATAGGTTAGCGGAGACGGTGACAACTAGATTCGTGCCTCTGAATGTAGATGCTGAGTAACTCAGGATGGCATCTTTAAGGCTTTATTAAAACCTCAAAGAACAAATATACCCCATATAACGAAAGTTCTCCTAGGAACGAATATGCGCACTTATACTCCGATGAAGGACGCTCTCTCTAAGCTTTATGGGAATGTTAAGGTAAAAGTTGACATCGAGAGAGTTCAAATCTCTGATGCATTTAGAAGGATAGCAGCAGAGACTGTCATTTCTAAGTTTAAGACTCCTCCATATAATCTCTCTCATGTAGACGGTTATGCAGTTATAGCAGAGGACACGAAATCGTACAAGAGCCTAGAGATCAAAGGAAGTATTCGTTTAGGGGATACGAATAGAAGAGATTTGCTGCACGGAGAGGCCCTAGAGATACCCACCGGTGGATATCTTCCAAAGGGAGCGGATGCTGCTCTTCCGGTAGAATATTCCAAGGTCGTTGCTAACTCCTTGTTTTTCGAAAAACCGCTTGACAAAGGCCAAAATGTTACTCAGGCAGGCAGTGACATCTCAATTGGGCAGACCATACTACGGAGAGGGCAAGAGGTAAGGGCCCAGGACTTGGATCTTCTGGCAATGGTTAGAGCTAAAGACGTTGGGGTATACAGGAAACCGATTGTCTCTATAATTTCTACTGGAAGTGAACTGACTGAAGACTATACAAACCCGCCTGCGGGTAAGATACCTAGCAGCCACAATCTCTTGGTATCAGGCATGGTGGAAGATTCGGGAGGAGTCCCCCTCAATTTGGGTATTGCTGCTGATGAAACCGCGATATTAAAGGGTAAGTTACAGGAGGGACTACGTAGAAGCGACATAGTAGTAACCATAGGTGGTTCTTCTGTTGGGAAAGCAGACATTGTATCGAAGGTCATCAATAGTCTAGGCAAACCAGGTATGGTAGTCGAAGGGATAATGTTGCAGCCCGGGAGAGTCTCAGGTTTCGGAGTAATCGATGGGAAACCGATAGTGCTGCTGCCGGGCTTTATCCTCTCCACGATAATCTCCTTCGCTCTCTTTGTCAAACCATTATTCGAACTCGTTACAAATCGCACTCCTATTCCGTTCGGCCCACCGGTCGCTGCATTCTTAACGAGAGATGCTGAATTCAAATCTTTTCCATCTTTTAGAAAGGCGGTCTTTGTTAAACTCACTCGTAATGAACATTCTTTTTTGGCAGAACCACTTCATGGTGATAGTTCCATGATGAGCGTTTTGCAAGAGTGTGATGGTCTCATTATCACCGAGGAAAAAACATCTGTAATTAAGGCGGGTGCAGGAGTGTTGGTCCACATACTTCCAGGATGTTCAACCCTATCTACAATCGGGGGATCGCCTGATCTCTTGTAAATAGGTAGGAGCTATTATTATAAAGCACAAGTACGAATGTAAAACAAGAGACTAATGAAGCCAAAGAGATCAGTGAAAATTCTAGAACTTCGATCCTTCGAGTCTTACATGCCTAGTCTGAGCATAACTACCGAATTAGAAACGTTAGGATTTAGTCCGGTCACCGAGGCTACGATAGTTGCTGACGGAAAGTTCTGGTCTAGAACAGTTTATCGCAAAGGGATTGAAGAAGTTTCCGTATCTGATGAGATTGGCGAAGTGACACATTTGAAGGATCCAATTGTAACACTATCAGCTAAGAAAGAGACTTTGGCTGCCATCAAAAAAATCATCTAGATGGTTGAAGGGGTTGCCCACCTACGAATGTAACGAACGGCAATTTGTAGAAAACATTAGAAGATTATCAGAAGCTCATTTCAAGGTCATAGTCAATCGGTCGTCTATCCCTTATTGGGACGACAAGTTTGGTCTATCATATCTCCCAGAATCTCTGTTCAAGAAGTATCAGATGATATTAGAAAGAAAGGCTCTTCGATCTAAAGTGGTCGCCAAGAAACCATTCTTCGACGAGTCTCATAAAACTCTGTACACAGCTGGAGATATTGTCCATTCTCTTAGTCGTCCCGGAAGATCTGTGAGGGTCCCTTACTTCAAAGTGGAATATTCTTTTTCTGTATGGGGTGAGACCTATTCATACATATTTGATGCTCTATTTGAACCAGATATTAGGCTGGGCAAAAAATCTATAAATCTACAAGGACGTGGCGTTAATAAAAAAAGGGGAGTACTCGTGCATACTCTGGCTTTCAAGCCACCTCACGAGAAAGCTATCCAACTCATCCTGCCTAGTTCAGTTGTAATGTTAGACATCAAACATAGAGTGCGGCCCTTTAATATCTGGTGAGTAGGATCGGTGCGTGCCAGTCGTTTAGGGAGCTAGGGCATGATTGCTTACCCTGTCGAGCTTAACCCTCTTTTTGTTCAGGGTGGGATTCAGCTATGCGGCCTACCCAGGATCTCGAGTAGTAGTCATTAATCCTTGTTTGGCCTTGGTCCACATGGGTCAGCCGTTTCATCCTTAACCAGAAACCTCAGGAATATCCATCACGGTACTCTCTGGCTCGGGTATCGTTTCTGTGCTGTTGCCAACGGTCTCCCGCTACGCCTCACAGCGCCATGTCACTACATGGACAGAGGAGTTTCCTCAGGATAACCCGTGACCACCCACTGGCTCGCACCAACTACTCAAGATCATGTGGGCTTATAATAATCTTTGACAACATTAGGAAAAAATTCTTGCTCTATCTTCTTTATTTCTACTTCTCCGGTTGCACTAGCATACTCTGCCAAGGGTTCCGCGTTTAGATCTAAAAAGGTCGCTCCCCACTTGAACAGCCCCATTATCTTCTGAGCGAAGATTTTGTATCCCAAAATCTCTAATGTTGCTGCTAAGGCTTCGGCAGTGCTCAGTTTCCCTAACTTTCCGTAATTAGTCGGATTTCCTGCAAGCAGCAAGGGCAGCCTACGGTGTTCTCCCTTGATGCCCCGCTTGAATGTAGATATTACCCTCGTCCAGGAGCAATCGATGGCTCCTATTGACCTGATTTTAGAATCTAAAGGAGATATTAGCACTGATGCGAATGGATCTAGGACAAGTGTTGAAGACGGCATACGTCTTAATGAGTAAATGGCGTTTACGAGCCCCTTCTGAGCAAGTTTTCTTGCCGTACATTTTTTTGGATCATCCTGCTTCAAAAGACATACGTAAACTTTCATATCTTATCAGCTTATTGAAATCTTAATTAGTTGTATCCTTCCAATCCTTTAACGGTTACTCAGCTTGACGACCGCCTTTGTATTGATTAACGCAGAGTTGGGTACAGAGGAGAGTTTGGTCGCCAATTTGAAAAAGATACAAAACGTAGACGAAGTGTATATTGTGTACGGGGTCTATGATATCGTCGTTAAGATTGTCTCAGACTCGCTAGATAATGTAAAGCAGACGATCACATCGCAGATAAGACGGTCCGATCAGGTTAGGTCCACTTTGACTATGATTGTAGTCGAGGATTAAACGACTTGTTGTTGAATATTGGCCTTGATGATATCGACTCTGTTGAAGGCGGATGTACCACCTATGTGGCTTCTAGAATCGTAAAGGCATTAGTAAACCTAGGCATAAGCTTTTCAGATTATCCAAACCTGATCCGACTAAATCCAAACATACCTTGGAAAACTCGGGGTAACGGGGCAGTAGCCTTGAGGATTCAGTTTAATGGCAAAAACAGCCACAACATATTCTCGGTCGTTTGTTCTATCATAAAGAAACATGCCTTAAGCGATTCAAATCCAGGGTTTGTAATGCTTACAGGGGATGTTCCAGATGATATCGTAAATTTTTCTAAATCGGCAATGCACACTCTCGTCACTAAGAAGAAAGCTCTTACGTTAATTCGAAAGCACGATCTGGATTCCTTCGAACTGGGGAGTGGCTTGGGAATAATCGGAGCGCTTTCTTCCATTGGCTGTACCCTAGAGGATGATCATACTTTCGAAGTGATATCATATAGAAAGCGAAGAATGTGTGGTAAGCGTAGAGAGGTTAGCAGAGCATCCATCCTTGCCATGAATGAGAAGATGGGTCATCTCACTTTCAATAATATCGATCCCGAAACTGAAAGGATTCTGATAACTCCGCGAGGCCCTGATCCTGTACTATTCGGGATAAGGGGGGGTGGCGCTGCTAGCGTACTACGGTCGAAGGATATGGTGTCAACCCGTGAGCCTTTTGAATATATGTTGTACCGAACAAATCAAGGTACCGGAGCTCACCTTGAACATTTATTGAACGTAGGAGATCTGAAACCATACTCCTCAGGCAGGATAGCTGGCTCGATTTCCACAAAAACCGTAACTATGGAAGGCGGTCATGTTATGTTTAAGTTAAAGAATCAGGAAGGAGAGGTTAACTGTGCAGCCTACCAGCAGACCGGTTCTCTCAAAGAGAGCTGTACGGCTCTTGAGATAGGCGATTTTGTTGAGATTGGTGGAGGGATTAGAAGAGCGAGCTCTAGATTTCCGAGAGTTCTAAACTTAGAATTTCTGAGAGTACTCTATCTAAAACCACAATATCGATGGATCAATCCGAAATGTAATTGTGGCCGAATAATGGAATCAGCAGGCCATGAAAAAGGGTATAGGTGTCGCGAATGTGGAGCTAAGAATAGGACTGGTAGGAAGATACCTAAAGAAATGCAAAGAACGATATCGACAGGGCTCTACCAGCCACCTCCCCGGGCACAGCGACACTTAACAAAGCCGGTGGCAAGAATTGGAAAAGAAAAGGTATGGACTAAGCCAAAGCTCAAGCCTGGTTGGTACTCCTTCAAGAATTCAGAATTATTCTAGGGATAAACGTCAGATCCTTTCCATTTGGAGATCCAACTATCATCGTCCTCCCAGAACGCCTTTAGTTTAGGGAATCGGTCGATCGCTTTCGGCTGATCGGTCATTATAACTTATGTAAAAATTTGGCATTATAATAATGTATGTTAACACATGCCCGGCATCATTTGTGAATGGATATCTACTCTAACTTGATAAAGTAATAATGGTAGCGAGGGGTGGATTTGAACCACCGGTCTGCGGGTTTCTCACAAAAGATATGAGCCCGCCGGGATGACATAGCCCCTAAGGCTGGCTTCCCCACCTCGCTAGTGTTTTCATTCTTTTTTCATCCGTTTAAATACTTACTCGTGAGACTTCTATATTCTGGAATAATCAGGGTAGGAACTACAGGAATGAGCAGAACGGACTAAGTCTTCATTTCTGTCTCGATCTGATTAATCTTCCACTCTAGCGCTTCCCTAACTTGGCCATTTTGTATTAGGTTAGCAATTTTACCGCATCCAGGACACTTAAAGAAGGTCTCCATTGCCTCTACAAAGGTCAATTTATTGCAACCTTGAGTACCGCAGAAATAAAATTCATGTTCCTTTTCGTATTCTAGTCGGTGTCTAAGTCTATCGTAAGCCTTCTTCTTCTGGGTGTGTATGAAGATGTCAGTCTGATCTCTTTGTGCCTTCCATCTATATACAAACCAACCTCTTTTCAGATCTCTTACCCTTATCCCTGTTATGAGATAACGGCCAAAGAGATCATAGAGTGCTCGTCGTACTGCGTTTATTTTCAGACCAGTAGCGCTTGCAATCTCCTCATCTGTAGTATTATCGTTGTTTAGTAGCGCTCTAGCAACTCTAACGTATTCATCGCCGCCTAGTAAACCCGCTATCTTGACAAAGGGATCTTCATAATCTATTCTCAAATTTCACACACCAACTCTAGCAAAAAATTAGTTAACTAATGATTATTTTAAAAAAAAGCCATATTTAAGATTTAAGGGTATCTCTCTCTCCAAATTTTATTACCACCTTTTTCCTAGGATTCGGCAATATCCTTAGCTTAGGTTCATAAAATTGTTTTTTGAGTTCTCTGCCTTGGTATAATCTATCGAGGAAAACCGCTAGAGCTGCAACCTCAGAGTGTGGTTGATTCCCAATCGAGACGTTATAGTCTGAGACCTGCGACTGCATGAATTCAGAAGGAACCTTCTGACTTCCTACTAGTACTAGGATGTCTTTTTTTGCTGCTATAATCCTCTTCAGCACATTACCTTCTTGAATATTCTCGCCGTATGCTGTTAAATGAACAGAAATCCCACCTTTTTTCTTCCAGGCTGTTACTACCTTTCTCCAAGATATCCCCATTTCGACTGTAAGAGGACCACCCCAGTCCCTCACGATCTTTGTCATCGTTTCCAAAATATCCCAATCATTAACGTCGCTTACTACAATACCTGAACAGCCAAAGGCTCTAGCGGTAAGCAATAGATGAGAAGTGAGCCTTTCATCCCGTAACCTATGGCCCCATCTCAATACTACGACCTTCATCATTTAGCCACCATTTGATAATCTCAGTTCTACTCTTTAACCCGAATAGATAGCGGCAATTTTGGATCAGCGGTTAGCATATTAATTTCACGCATATTACTCGTTACCTTCTAGTGACACAAAGAGTTCGATCTTGAAGAACCTAGCGAGCCTTTTGATGAGGAAATCATCAGGCCTAAACTTTCCGGACTCGACTTGGCTTATAACTGAAGGCTTTTCGTTCATCTTCCCTCCGAGTTCCTGTTGCGAGAGTCCTAAGCGCTCTCGGGAACGCTTGATTACCGTAGC
>JAPUIC010000043.1 GCA_027297425.1 Nitrososphaerota archaeon
ACACTAGCCCCGGATAATCCTCCGATTTTTCTAGAGAGAAGGAGGTCAAATTGGGTTAACTTATCATCGGTTATTACGATAACCCGCTCCTCTAGAAGTTGCCCAGTATTTTCGAAACTGAGTTTTGCCAGCGATAAGGTCCGTTCATTGTGTAAGACAGTACCTTCTGCTAGGATACTCAGGGTGTAGTTATTAGATACTTTACCCACCAGGGTTAGCTCTGCAACTCCTTGTAGCGGTATGAAAGATATGTGAGCTCGTCCTGGTTGCCAACTTGTTGTGTTAATTCCCCCATAATCACTGGAGAGACTCCAATATCGGTCTTCACTCTTCAATAGTTTAGTTTCTAGAAGTAACGTCGTGTCCGGTTGACTCACTTGGACGGTAATGGTCATCGATATTCGATAGGTCCCACCCGCGACTAATGTCTTATCTGTCCAATCTACGCCATTTAGGTCAACTACCCTCCAGGATGAAATGTGTGGCAAACTCGAGGGTTGTGCTTGACTTTGCAGACTCCCACTACTTAGGGTGTAAACGGTGAGAAGGAAGACTATGAGTATAAGGCCTTGATATTTCATCAAAGTTCCCCTTGTTCGTGCCCGATAGATATTAATTATTTTTGTCTTCAACTCTAAACCCTCTCTTTTGATTCATAAGCAGATCTTGAGAGAGTATTTCTAGCTGATTCGTTGAATATTCTCAGGAACTCCATTAGCATATCCACATCTGTGCTAAGTCGTTGTTGATCTCTTCTTATCTCCTCCAACATTTCGTTATTATCCCGAATTATCTTGTGCATCTTCTCGACAGAGTCCTTTATCATCCCGATTTCCGGGTCAAATCTCCGCGTCTGAGGAGTTTGCACTGCTTCCGACCTAAGCTGCTCTCTTGCAGGAGCCCGAAGGGACGGTCGAACAGGGTTCGATCTAGGTTGTTGCACTCCCGGTCTTTGAGGCATGCTCGAGATCTGCGGTTGTTGCGGTCTAGCATCAACTGTTCTAGGTGATACCTCTTTGGGAACCTTGATCACTGCCTCTGTTAATTGAATACCGCAATCCTGACAAAAATTTAGGTCTAATGGGAAACTCTTGCCGCAAGACTGACACACCTTGGTTCCCCTTTCGACAACATCTGGTTTTTTTCCTAGGCTGACGATCTTCTTTAGAGGGTTTTTCATGAGGCCGACCCTTTACTGATTAACTGGCCCTTCCTAACCTTTTCTACGTGGTCAAGATACTCCTGCATGTTAACCTCTAACACCCCAAGCTCCTCCTTAGAGGGCGAAGAGAGATCTTTATACGCCGACCGGCGCCGTGAATCAGTAAGCGAGGAAGCAACAGTTCTATACCCCTCAATGAGCTTTCTTAATATCCCATCCATCGTGCAACCACCCAGAAGTACAAGAGCATCGACTTTATCTCCGTTTTTTTCAACATAAGTTATCGAATAATCCCCTCCTAACTCCTCTGGGAACACTTTCTTTCGCCATTTATAAATCGATTTTGTTATTGCTTCCGGGCTATTCTCTTTTTTCAAGTATTTAGGCACTCTAAGGAAGATATGTGTGTAAAGAGCGCTACTAGGATCGATCTCCGCCAACGGTCGAAGTAATGCACTGTCTAAGACGGATTCAAGATCCTGATAGATTCGAAGGCTGTGGTTTAAGGCAAGACATGGAACGAAATGGATAACACCGGTTGACCTAGTGGTCAGGACTAGATCGGCCGGTTCTAGCCATCTATAAATCTCGCCTGACCCCGGACTACTAGTCATATCGAGAATACTTGCTACAGTCCTGTCGATTGTCATCTCTTTTCCTTCGTTGTCTACATCGCCATGTGACATCAGGTTCTCTTTCCCTATGAGAATAATCATGTCTGGCCTTGATTTTCCTCGATACTCGATCAGCCGGGAGAGTCCGCAGTAAGCGTTGAAACGAAATACATCCGGTTCATCCACTGCTGGTAAAAGCGCAGTAACCGTTTTTACAGGGATGGCCTCAGCATATCTATCGATCAGCTCTAGAACGGGAGGTGGTACACCAGAACCTGTACCTCCCGAAATAGCAGATATTACCATTACCATGTCCGAAGACGTTACGCCAGCCTTTTCCAATTGATCCAAAATTGACTCTTCTTCCAGGAAAGCAGATTCTCCGGAAACCCAACTCCGCTTTACCTTTCGAGCACGTTCTCCAAATTTAACATATGTAATAATGTCGGAGGTATCTGAAGGCTCGTCGACCTCGTCACTAGCCGCGTTAAGACCCAGAAATCCAGTAGAGGTTGAATTGGTCTCGAGTTTACTATAACCTTCCGCTATGGAAGTTAGAATATTGATACCGGTTCCACCCACACCCACAAAAGTTACCTGCTTCTTGGGGAGTTCGACTATTTCCTCAACCTTACCGCCGCAGACGCCACAGAATTTTGCTTCCAATGGATTAGGGTGTCCATTAACGCAGTTAATGGTGCCTGGACTCCCTGCCATCCTCGCTACTTTGCCTCCTTCTTCTTAGAAATTCCAGCTTGTTTCTGTACCAATAACTCCCCGTCTCGTTCCAGGTCAAAACCCTTGTTTTTTAGTTGGAATAATCTAAGGAATTTTGTCTGAGAGTCGAAAGGAAGATCGGCGCTCTTAACTTTTCCATCTCTGCCAAAGACTCTAGATATTATAGCATCAGCTGTTGGGTAATTGCTAACGAATTCTACTGCAGTAAGATATTCGTCTAATACGTCTAAGATGGATTTTAGATCTGAAGTAGCTATCTTTACTGTTTCTAGAAACTCTATACCTGAGACATCGGATTCAAGGTCCGTGATCATCTTCTCTGCTACTGGATATATATGAGCCCGTCGTCCCCAATCGAAAGCTTTTGGAACAGTATGGTCCAATTTCTTCTCTACTTGATGTAACCGTTCCACCAAAATTGAAACCATTTCGGTTAGGCTTCCCGCAATAAGGTCGCGCATTTGGGCGATTTCCGTGGCATCCATTATTGTCTCGCGTATAGTTACATTGTCCTTCTTTGACGCCAAGTGACTGATTATTGACAACTCTTTTTCGTATTCGGGCTGACCATACTCGTCCGCTAATTGCAAGATCTTCGTCTGCAGAACCGGCTGCAATTCTTCAGTAGCCGATAGAATTTTGCCTAATAGGTCTACGCTCGTCTTTCCAAACCTTTTGTTCATGAGTTGTAATGATTCTACACACGCATCGAGTGCCGCTTTGGGGTTCCCTTGTTTGATGAAGTTTCTCGATATCTCTAGGGATGCTATCGTATAGTTCGGATCAAATTGCGACTGGATGGTCTGGAGTGCCTTTCCCGTATTATCAACAATTTTTTCAACATATACGCGCATAGCATCGAGTAAGCCGATGTGAGCTTGCAGGATGCCTTCATTGTCTAGAGTAGTTATGGTTTCCTCGGTAAGGGGCGAAAGTGCTTCGGGAGGCTCTATTCCCACACTTTGACCGAGTTTTGAGGCGTCCTGGTACTGTTCAACGGCAACGTTATACTGATTTATTATTTCATATCTAGTATCTACCTGTTTATCCGCCAAATTTTGGGACAACGCTCTGAATCGCCGCAGCTTCAGATGAGCATCTTTACGACCCATATTCATGAAGGTTTCGAGGCCAGTCTCCACCTCATGCTGAATTTCGATTATCCTAGATTTTTGGTCGTGAAGATTTAGGCTAACAACACGAGATTCGCCCCCCAAAATCATATCTAAAGTGTTATTCGATTCAGTTATTATTCTCGCCCCCATTTCCCTAATTGAAAACTGAAGAGCAACGAGACCCACTCTTCGGTCTATTAGATGGTAACCCATGAACAAAGAGAATCCCGCAGCCAGGCTAACCACGCTACCTAGTGCGAACTCTACGGAGCTGAGCGCTGTACTGTAGCCGAACGGTTTCTCGAGTGCACCTATCAGATAAAAAAACACGATAGACCCTATGAGGCCCGATGGTACGAATGGAAGGTTTTGAATGAAGGAGCCACCCTCTACTTTGGGGAGAATATTCTTCATCAGCCTCAATGATACAGTCGATATGGCGACTGCTGCGATAATCATCATAATGTATACAGGGAGAACTAGGGTGGTTACGGAATATCCAATAATAACTTCTCGAACATCGGGTAGCGGGGTTGGGCTGTTTAACAACGGACCTATGAAACTATTAGCTGATACTAGAGCAGGTGCTTTTACGAAGGAGACAGCACTCAGACTGTATAATTCTGGCAATCCGCTCCTTGTTAGGTTTTGGGAACCAAACAAGGCTATGATTGGTACTGCAACCGAAACATGAGATACAACTGATGCAACCTTGCCCAATACCCCAGCCGAAAGTAGACTAGCTATTAACAACGGGATGGCGAGATAATAGTATGGGGATACGAGAAGGAAACCGGAGGCTAGTCCCCCAAGAACAGCCAAGTAGTTCTTTGAGTCTTTACTAGATATCTCCAAGCCTAGTGCGAGTAAGATGAACCAGAGAACAAAATAAAGTGCCCAGGGACCGCCAATGATAGTTCCAATCTGGTATGAAATGGGAAATCCGGCCATGATCGTTGTTCCAATGATCCCCCATCTCATAGATGCAAATGATAATCCGGCCCATAAACCAGCAAGTGTAGCAGCTAGTGCTAAGGGATAGAATGGGATAGCAGTATACAAGACCAAAGCTGAGAGGCCTATTATAGATGCATTGAAGACTTTTCCATAGCTTACGGGTATGCCTGAAGTATCCCATGATAACTTCGATAGAATTGAACGCACACCTGTTTTAGAGGAAGTTCTGTCGATATGACTATCAGTCTCAGGGAGAGATGCACCACAAGATTGACAATAAGTACCTTCAGGTACTTCCTTGGAACATGTTCGACACTGGATCAAGAGTGGTCACCGTTTTGTGAAGGGTCCACCTTCTTCTCAACGTTTTGTGAAGGGTCCACCTTGCTTTTCGTAGCTACATAATGCAGATCCTGATGGCAACTAGGACACATCTTGACATGTTTTAGAAGTCCAACACCGCAAAAACGACAGAAGTGGGCATCATTATCGATTCTGGATCGTCTGAGGCTGAATCCCCCACTATGCAGCCATCCTAAGATTATCATGCTAAATCTAACACCCACGACAATTCCAACTATCGCTGCAAACAGCACAGGTATGCTGACGGGAATCGTGGTACGTATCATGTTAGAACCCATCTCGGGAGCATGAATGATTCCCTTCTGCGCCAAATTAGTCGCAGCTCCCTCAAACGTACCTAGCGGTATCAGTTTAAGCTCTCCGGAACCATACTTATCGGTGACTATTTCGACTTCGGTCCCATTAGCTAAAGTGAGCCGCGTAACAGCTCCTTCAATCGGTAACCCTAGAGAGTCAACAACATTAAACTGGGCGTTAAAGATCGAGAGATTTCCAAGAACTATGCTAGGCTTCGTTACCGAAAATATTATTGAGCTCTCATTTCTGGGGGATACATCAACATCGTGCCATCTGGCTGATACTAATCTCCACTCGGTTCCTCTATCTAGCCAGAGCGTGGAGTTAGAGAATTTTAGAGAAAAGTCGCTAAGCTGTCCACTTATTCCTAAGAACTCCAGTTCCGAGGGAACTACGGAAATATTGCCATAAAAGTTACTGAAAGAAAAGTTCGTGAGATATTGATTTCTCCATTCCGCAACGAATTCTTTTGGTTCGTTCATTACAAATAATATCTCAGGATTTGACGAAGATGACGAACCGTCCCATGAATCAAAAATAAATCTAGTGCCATTATTATTACCAGGATCAAAGGTAAATGTAGTGCCCTTACTCCTGTCAGCATAAAGTACGGGGGTTATTGACAAAGTAACATTTGCATCCGCATCATACCAATCCGCCCCCTCTATCTCACCATAAGCAGACTCGACAAAAACAAAGAACTGCGTCATCCATACTATAGTAAGGGATATTGGTCGATCGACTTTTACATCTATTGAAGGCTCGCTAGATTCCAACCCATCAGACCATTTGATGAATACAAACCTTTTGCCCTTTTCGGCATCTACAATAGGTTGCACGTTTATATTCACAGTTGTTCCGATATCATACCAGCCACC
>JAPUIC010000044.1 GCA_027297425.1 Nitrososphaerota archaeon
GAGATCTTCGACATTCAAACTAATTCAAAGTGGAGTATAGACGGAGTTGCAATAGAAGGAAGCTTGATGGGTGAGAAACTTGAGAGGCTTGCTAGTGGCCCAGAATTTTGGTTTGTTCGATCATCATTCTTTCCTAATACAGAAGTATACACTAATACGAATTAGCTATACTGAAACATAAAAATCCTCGTACGAAATAGTTAGGACATCTCCTTATAACTGAGTAAAAAAATCATTTTTTACCTCAGATGAGAATCCAGACTAAGGCTGGAGCACTTTGGTTCTCGCTCTTCGCAGTGCTAAGCATAGTCTTGGTTGAAGGTCTTGCCGGTTTTTTAGTGAATAGCCTCGCGCTGATGACTGACGCACTCCACGCTGCCCTTGATGCTGTCGTCACACTAATGCTTCTCATCGCTACACGTTTCTCTGCACGGCCGAGAGATGAGGACCACACCTATGGCCACGGGAAGATGGAGCCATTAGGAGGGCTTTTGGGGGGCTTGCTGCTAATCTTCTTCGCTATTAACGTACTAAATCTAGCAGGCATAAGGTTCTTTGAAGGAGGCTTCATGTTGACTCCTGGACCATTAGGTATAGGCGCAGCAGTCTTCACATTGGCTGTTAATGGGTCAAGAGTATTGATTCTAAAAAGAGCCCTTTCGCGACTTCAAAGCGCTACGGTCAAAGCTGACCTCTTCCACGCTCTTTCCAATCTATTGTCCACAGGGGTAGTATTTGTTGGCTTGATGTTAAGTAGCATTGGAATCTATGTGGGTGATATTGGGGCTGCAGTAATCTTGGGATTACTGTTGGTATATCTTAGCATCAGACTTATTCACAGTTCTGCACTTGAACTTAGCGACCATATTTCAAAAGAATTGGCATCTCGAGTCAAGAACTTGGCTAAAACCACCGATGGAGTGCTAGAATGTCGGGACCTCCATATTCGTAAAGTTGGGCAGACAACGTTCGCAGATGTGGTTATAGCTGTAGCGAATAATTTGAATGTAGATGAGGCACATCAGATTGCATCATTGACTGAAGCTAGAATAACCAAGGAGGTAGGTGAGGCAGAGATAACAGTTCATGTTGAACCAAAAGATCGGGACCCACCTTTGGATGTTAAGGTTAAGCGACTTATTTCTAAAATAGACGGCGTGAAGGGATTGCACAATCTAACCGTTTCCTCTACAGAAAGTGGTTACTTCATCACCATTCATGTCAATGTAGATGAGAAACTAACACTCAAGGAAGCACATCGACTCACAGAGGTAATAGATCGGATACTCAAACGTGATCTGAAAGATATCATGGAGGTAAGCGTTCATATCGAGAGCTACCAACCTGAGCTTGGGTCTGGAACAGTCTTGAAGAATAGAGATATCGAGGTTGAGATAAAGAGCATCGCTTCTAGGTTAAGTGACGAGTTAAAGGTGAGCAGGGTGACCAACTATACTAGTGAGGGTAAACTTCACATAATCATAAACTGCTCACTTGAAGGGACACTTACAGTGGCAAGCGTTCACGAAACGGTTTCTCTGATAGAGGACACCATCGGAAAGAAGTACCCTGGTTCTATAGTAACTGTCCATTCCGAGCCTAATTGAGACCAGTTAATTGGATGAAGCTATAGACGTAAGACGTGCTGAATCAGCCGTATCTTGCCCTTTCGGTCTGCCGTATTGACTTGGTTTCCTTCTTCCAAATCTTATAATGGTCCTTACAGAGACGGATAGTCTTCTCGTTTGCAACGCTCAGAGAACATCCTTCCATTCGGGAGCGATTTAACGATCTCAGAGCGGTGGTAGCACAATCAGTAACAGAACATTGTTGTGAAGTCATCTGTCAAACTAGACGGTTTACAGGAAGAGCGGTATTTAAGCAGGTGGCGCATATTGCTTAAGGATTCCAGGTAACCTCTCCGAAAAGACTGAGCGCCTCAGGATAATATCACATCCAGAATCTTTCGCCATATTAGCATTCTCTGTATTCGAGTGCTGGTAAAAACCAACTTTAGGTATATTGACTAACTTTTTGGATCCCTTTAGACTGTCTAGTATCGATATACTATGCTGGTTCAAGTCGAGATCTAGAATTATGACGGAAGGTACAAGTTCAGAGATCTTTTCAAGAAATTTTTCCATAGACGACACAAAAGTGAGATCGAAGTTCAGTCCGGAGGCCGCTCCTTCTATCTTCACCCTATCCATAAGATCCCTCACTAGGCAGAGCACACTAGCCATACAATTCAATAATATTGAAGTCATATAGGCTTATCCTCGGGTTTGACACTGATAGTAGGCCAGGTGACAGACTACTAGTTACAGCTAATATGATGTGATTTTGTGCTTAACTATTAGCTAAACGAGATTCACACGAGAGATAGAAATATATCATAGATTGATTCATATCGAATTCTAGGGGGATATTGTATCAGCGTTATTGATCACAAGGACCCTTCTAATGAGAGCAAACCGATCAGAAAGGTCATAGTTGGTGCATCGAAACCACTCATGAATTATGTTACAGCCTGCATTACTGTTTTCAATGATGGGGATGATGAACTTATTGTTAGAGCAAGAGGAAATGCAATCAACACAGCTGTAGATATGGTCCAGCTCCTTAGAAACAGATTTCTCAAAACTGTCGAGATCAAAGACATCAAGATTGGAGGTGAACAAGTTACTAACGACGAGGGCCAGAAGTGGACGCTACCAACTATAGAGGTAACCATAGTGAAAGACGGACGTCAGAAATAAGAAAATTATAACCGATGTTATGTTTATATATTCTCAGAGTGGATTATTGATAGCATGCGATCCGATACCTTCTGTTACTCAACGTTTCTTCGTTTAAAAGATAAACCAGAATAGTGGAGGTCATTAAATTAGTTAATGTAGACACGATAATGGCCGCGCTCTCGAAGGTCAAAGAACCAGAATTAGGGCGTGACCTAGTGACCTTGGGAATGATCAAGGATGTCTCGGAGGATAACGGCAAGGTAAAGTTTACTCTGGAACTTACAACACCTGCATGTCCTTTTGTTGAGGAAATAGAATCGTCCGCTAGGAAGGCGGTAGAAAGCCTGGAAGGTGTCACATCATTGGAGATGAAGAGCACACACAAAGTTCCATCTGGAAAAGGAAGCTTCCAACAAGACCCCCTTCCTGGAGTGAAGAACATGATAGCCATAGCGAGTGGAAAGGGGGGAGTGGGTAAAAGTACGGTGAGCGTAAACTTAGCTTCGGCTCTAGCGTCACTTGGTGCCAAGGTCGGCCTGCTGGATGCAGACATCTACGGCCCCAATATCCCAGTCATGATGGGTGTCATCGAGAAACCTAGTGTCGTTGATAAGAAAATGACTCCGCCGGTTAGTTATGACGTGAAAATAATGTCCTTGGGTTTCTTCTACCAGGATGATACGGCTTTGGTATGGCGAGGTCCGATGGTAGCAGGAGCTATCAAGCAGCTTCTCACGGATACAGTATGGGGAGATCTCGATTATCTGATAATAGATTTACCTCCGGGGACTGGTGATGCATCGTTAACACTGGCTCAGGTAATACCTCTGAGCGGTGTAGTTATTGTGACCACTCCTCAGGATGCTGCTCTGAATATCGCAACCAAAGCGTTGGCCATGTTCAGAAAGTTGAAGGTTCCGATACTTGGCATAGTAGAAAACATGAGTTACTACGTGTGTCCTCACTGTGGTAGTAAGGACGAGCCCTTCGGGCATGGGGGTGGTAAAGAAGCGAGCAAGAGCCTAGACGTACCCTTTCTGGGCGAATTACCTCTAGAGGTCGAAACCAGGATCGCGGGAGATGAAGGAAAACCTATTGTCCTTCGAGATCCATCGTCTCCTATGGCAAAAGCCTTCATGGATCTGGCTAAAGCGTCTGCAGCGCAAATTAGTATAAGTGCTATTGGAAGGCAGGGCGAGATGCGCGAATCGATTAAGCTCGATTAACAGAACTGTTTTATCGTTCATATAACATCTCAGCATTATGAGCGGTCGTGGCTATCTCATTGTAATCGAAGGAATAGATCAATCGGGGAAAAAAACTCAATCGCTCTTACTTGAGGAAAGAATTCGGCGAGAGGGATGGGATGTTACTGGGATCTCATTTCCTGATTACAGTACACCGATCGGGAGAGAGATAAAAAAAACCCTGAATGCAAAGGAGTCAACATCTCCATTACAGATTCTGCATATGCTACTAGCAGCGAATCGTTGGGAGCGGGAGAATGAAATAACTTCTTGGCTTACTGGTGGAAAGATTGTTGTCGCAAATCGGTATTCTCCTTCAAATTTAGCATATGGAACATCTAGAGGGTTCGATCAAGCTTGGCTACAGAATTTAGAATCAGGACTTCCTGATCCCGACCTCGTCATAGTCTTGGATATCGATCCAACGACATCGACTACTAGAAAATATCAGGATAGAGACCTCAACGAGCGCGATATTGAGTTACTTACCAACGTCAGTATATCCTATAAGAAGATGGCAGAGTTGAACGGTTGGTTCATTGTTAGCGGAGATGATACAGTAGAACGAATTCATGAAGAAATATGGACTGTTGTCAAGGGTTTCTTTGAGCGGATAGGTCCATAAAAGTAGCAAGATATTTTTAGGCAATTTTTGTATTTACAAAATTGACCATAGCCTGCATCAGGAACTTGGGAAGGATCAAGGCCACAGCTTCTGGAGAATCTTTTCCTTCAGGTAAAAATGAGTAAAATGTGGTACCAAAACTATGCTTCATAATGCCCGAAGTGAGCCCTACAGAGATCTTTGCGAGAATCTTTCCTTTCCACTCATTCTCGTAACTCTCTTGACTAAGGTCTTCGTAGCCTACCCATACTGCTATGAGGTCTCCGAGGTCATCAACCTCAAACGTTACATTTCGTGGTTGCATGATAAGCGATTGACAGCTAACCCCTTTAAGAGTTATCTAAACGATCACCTACCAATAAAGTAGTAATTGAAACTTTTTTAGTAAGTCTTAAGTAATCCCAGAATATCTGGTCAGCGTTTCGTTTATGGATAATAGCATTGGTGAGGCGATCGCCACTCTAAAGAATGGAGGGCATATTATGATTCGCGACTTTGCCTCAAGGGAGAACGAAACTGATCTGGTTATAGCGGCGGAGCATGTTACCCCTGAAATTGTAAGTAGGTTTAGGACTGATGGTGGTGGCCTCTTATGCTTGGCCGTGACCACGGAATTTGCAGATAATATCGGAATTCCTTATTTTAACGATCTTTTGAAGGCTACCGGAAAGGAGTACCCTACCTTGAAAAAAATGAGTGATTTTGAGAGTCCATATGGGGGAAGACCTGCCTTTTCGATTACGATAAATCACAGAGATACCTACACCGGGATTACTGACTGGGATCGAGCACTCACAATTTCGGAATTTGCCAAATTTTATCGGGATGTAAATGCTGGTGGCCTAGATCCTAAAGAAGAATTTGTATCACGCTTTAGGTGTCCCGGACATGTACACTTACTAATTGCCTCAGGTGGTTTGTTATCCGAACGGCCTGGGCATACAGAGATGTCTGTTTTCTTAACTCAGCTTTCCGGTCTTGCTCCGATGTCTACGATTTGTGAAATGTTAGATGCTAATACTCATCGTGCATTGAGTATCGAGGATTCTATATCATACGCAAAGAAGCATGCAATACCCATTCTCATGGGAGACCAGATCATAAAGCACTACGAAAAAAACAAATGAAATAGTAAAGAGAAGGTTGTAATTCATTCTTGCAGAAGGTCAAAATAGGATTAGTGGTAGCCGAGTTCAACGATAAGATAACGTCGCTAATGCTCACGGAGGCATTGAACCATGCGAAGAGAATCGACGCCGTTGTTACGTTTGTTTGTAAAGTGCCAGGGTCTTTTGACACACCTTTAATGGTAAAAATTCTTTTGGAGAAAAAAGAGGTTGAGGCTGTAGCTACCTTAGGAGCGATAATTAAAGGAGATACACTACACGATGAAGTTATAGCAAATGTCCTATCCATGAAACTTGCAGAACTTTCCCTCCATTATGATAAACCGGTATCTTTTGGGATATCAGGGCCAGGGATGACTTGGAATCAAGGCATTAAGCGAGCAAAGGAATACAGCAAGCGGTCTGTAGAGGCGGCAGTGACGATGGTTATTCGAACAAGAGCAGCAAGAACCCTACATCCAAAAAAATTCCCGGGCTTGATTAAATAATGGACAAAAAGGTACAAGTTACGATCATTCAGATTGATAATTATGGCCCATGGACCGCAACACTGGGCTATGATAGAGAGCATCACATTCAGATGCTACAAGCTTCGCTCTATTCGGAACTACAGAAGGAGTTCTCCGATAAAGGCGGGTTAGTATTCTATAATAGATTTGACGAGATGGTTGCAATTACTAATGGCATTGGACCAGAAGAACATAAAGGGATACAAGATAATTTAGCGAGGCAATTCCCGGTTTCTATCAGCATGAGCACTGGTGTTGGAGATACTCCGTATCAGGCACAAATGGCGGCGTCAAAGGCTTTACAACAGACTGGGAGTGCTCAATCAAGCTCTAGAAAGGAAATCCTAGTTGGGGAATATCTAGAAAACGGTCTAAACTTTGTCCAAGTCGCTCATCTAGACGTAGATGGGATAACCCAGAGTTCAACCGATGTGAAGTCAAGTTATGATACCTCACGTGTAATCTTGAATATCTTCTCCTCTCTAGGAGATGCTTTCGCAAAGAGAGGTTCTCTGGTATTCTATCTTGGCGGGGATAATTTCATTGCCATTTCTAACGGAATAGATCGGGAATTCGTAAAGTCTGTCTTGGATAAGGTGGGATCTAGTTTTGGTCTAGATATGAAGGGAGGAATAGGAAAATCAACGAATGCAAGAAGAGCTGCAGAACTTGCAACTCATTGTCTTGACGATATCAGAGAAAAGAAGGTAGTAGGTCCGGTATTTTCCCTCTCCGATCTTAATTAACGATGACCTCGGCTATACTATTACAGGATCTAGATCTCTTGTTAGGCGAGAGTTTTGAGCTCGTCAAAAGTACGGACATACTTATCGAATCTGGTAAAATACAGGCAGTAGGGTCAGAACACGATCAAGTAAGGAGTAACACTACAAGAATAGATTGCAAGAACCTACTGGCAATTCCAGGTTTCATAAACGGTCACACTCATGTTGGAGATTCGGTAGCTATGGATCTGAAGATAGGGGGCGGACTCGAGGAGCTCGTGCACCCCGTTAGTGGAGCTAAGAGAAGGATCCTAAACAAGACTTCTCGCAGCAAACTGATCGATGGAATGAAATCTAGCATATCCGATATGATTACATGCGGAACAACTACCTTTGTCGATTTTAGAGAAGGAGGCCTCATCGGTGTAGAACTCTTGAAAGAAGCTCTTGGTCCTAATCCTCCCATAAGGGCTATTATTCTCGGCAGACCAATATTAGAGACCGACATAGAAGAGGAGCAGGCCGAGAATACCATTAGACCTCATCTATCTCGCGACAGCCTTGAAGAATTAGACCAATTGCTAGATATCTGCGATGGTCTGGGAGTGAGTGGTCCTAATGAGTTTACCTCCACCTCCCTCAACCAACTCTCGACCCTTGCCCAACGGAGGAAAAAGCTGATTGGCGCTCATGCTGCAGAAGCTAGTTCCTCAGTAGAATTCTCTTATGAACACTTCGCTGAATCAGAAGTAAAAAGGGCTATAACTCAACTTAGGCCGAACTTTTTAGTGCATCTTACAAATGCTAGCCACGATGATATCGATATGGCCATCCGAGACAAAATCCCTGTTATCTGCTGTCCTCGTGCTAATGCAATTTTGGGTTTAGGATTCCCTCCGGTGAGCGATCTTGTCAGGGGAGGATCTCTCGTTTCATTAGGAACAGATAACGTCATGCTCAATTCTCCTGACATTCTTCGCGAGATGGACTTCGCCTCAAAGATGATTCGAGCTGTCGCCAAAAACCCGTCGGAGATAGATAGTTTGGAGATTCTCAAGATGGTAACGATAAACCCCTCCAAGATCCTCGGATTACAAGATCAAGTAGGGAGTATCGATGAAGGTAAGAATGCGGATCTTGTGTTATTGGATATGACCAAAAATAATGTCGCCAATACGCTCGATGTAATCGGCACTCTTGTACATCGAGTCAGACAAGATAACGTGGCATCCGTCTACTCTAACGGGAATTTAGTAAAGGGAATGTTCAAGAGGACTTGACCGATGGATAGGCCATACGTTATACTCAGCGCGGCGATGACCTTAGATGGAAAGATTGCAAGCAAGACTGGAGATTCAAGAATATCCTCGGAAGCAGACTTACAGAGAGTTCACTTACTCCGATCAGAAGTAGATGCGATAATTGTTGGAATAGAAACTGTAATCAAAGATGATCCGCTCCTGACTGTTAGGTTGACCCAAGGGAAAAATCCTTTAAGAGTTGTGATCGATAGCAAAGCACGTATTCCGTTAAGTTCGAATCTCGTGAAAAGCGCTAACTCCGGTCCAATAGTTATCGCTATTTCATCCGCTGCCTCAAAGACGCGATCCCGAAATCTTACGTCTCTTGGATGCAAAATAATTAGGTGCGGAACCTCGGGAAAGGTAGACCTCTCAATGATGCTTTCTGATTTGAAGGATATGGGGATCAAAAAGATATTATTGGAAGGCGGTGGTATTCTAAACGCTGCGATGCTAAATGGCGGATTAGTAGACGAGGTGATCGTGGCTGTAGCTCCGGTCATAATAGGGGGGGACAGATCGACCACTCTTGTCGAGGGTAAGGGAGTCGATAAGATAAAGAACGGCATTAGACTAGAACTCAAGGAAACGAGAAATATAGGATCCGACATTGTCCTCTCCTACGGTGTGGTGAAGAAGAGCTGACTCTATTCCTTTCAGATATGACATGGAAGGAAGTGAAGGAACTTCTGACTAACACCGACCTGGTAATAATTCCAACAGGAAGTACAGAACAACATGGGCCTCACCTCCCACTGAGTACTGATTCTCTCATCGCACAAGCGGTCTCTATTCGCGTTGGCAAGCTTATCGATGCTCCAATTTTCCCAGTCTTGGATATTGGCCATTCCATAGAACATTTGTCTTTTCCAGGTAGTATCTCCTATACCCCTGAAACAATGTTAGCCGTGATTCGTGATATTTCTACCTCGCTAACAACCCACGGATTCAAACACTTGGTCTTCATCAATGGTCATGGAGGAAATAATGCTGTCTTAGAACTATCTATCCAATGGATTAGAAACAACCTAAAGTTCTGGGCATATCTATTCAACATCGGAGAAATAGCACAAGAGAAATGGAATAAGTCAAAAATAGGTGCTCAGGATAACCCGCGAAAAGTACTTCATGCCGATAAGATCGAGACTTCTATGGTCCTATCAATCGCACCGGATAAAGTGAAGCAAACTCGTATAGTGCCTAAATCCGGAAAGAACAAAACAAAAATCTTGGAGAGTTCTTTCATAGGATCCTTGGGCTGGAATGCAAAAGATATGGGTGACTCAGGGGTTATAGGAGATCCTACAGGAGCAACCTCGTTAGAAGGATCGGCACTCCTCGACCATGTAGCTACTAGAATATCGAAGGGAATCAAGTCTGCCCAGAAAAGTTGGTAATGATGTTCACAGGATTGATCGAGTCAACCGTACCGATTGTTTCGTTAGATGATAAGAATGGAAATCTGAGATTGTGCATTGAATGCCCCCGTAATCTTTCTAAAGCCAAGATGGGTGAGAGCATCTCTCTTAATGGAGTCTGTCTTACTATTTCCGATATCCAGGAACGTAAGCTTTGGGTCGATATAGTTCAGGAAACTGTGGCTACCTCTAATATGGCTGACTGCAAGGTAGGTGATCTCGTAAACCTAGAGAGAGCTCTAAAAGTAGGTGATGAATTAGGCGGCCATTTCCTGACTGGCCATATTGATGGCACCTGCATCATCAAAAGAGTTAGAAATGTAGGCGGATCTAATATAATCTGGGTCTCAGTTCCACCTGAGCTTGCCAAGTTCATAGTGAAGAAGGGTTCAGTAGGTCTCGATGGGGTAAGTTTAACAGTGGTTGATATAGAAAACTACATATTATCGGTAGCCATAATTCCTTTTACCGGGAAAGTTACCAGCTTAGGTGCTAAGACTAAGGGTGACAGGTTGAATATCGAAGTAGATGTAATTGGCAAACATGTTCATAAATCGGTTCAGGAGATTCTAGGGGACGGTAGGGATCTTATTCGAAGCTAATCCTGATCCCCGTTGAGTGAAGGTTAATGTGTACAACTCCTCTCAGGTTAGATTGATTAACATTGGATCGAATCGAGATAAGAGATCCCGTTCATGGCTATGTAATTCTCAACGAATTAGAGCGGAAGGTGATCGACAGTCCCGTCTTTCAGAGGCTGAGGAGGATAAGGCAATTGGCAGGTGCATATCTTGCTTACCCTGGAGCTCAACATACCCGGTTTGAGCATTCTATCGGATGTCTATACCTGGCAGGGCTTACCACCTCCTCTCTATCGAACAAGGTAAATCTGACTAGTGAAGATATTCAGGAAGTAAGAATAGCTTCGCTCCTCCACGACATTGGTCATGGGCCGTTCTCTCACCTCTTTGATGAAATATTGGTCGAGAAAGCCATGATAAGGCATGAGGATCTGACTGAACGAATTATCGGTGAGACAGATATACGAGATATACTCAATTCATATGGTATTAACCATAAGGAGATCTCAAGGTTAGCTCTAGGACAATCAAAGAAGAAACCGAAATTCATGAATGATATCGTGGCTGGCATCTTAAGCGTTGACTCGATGGATTATTTACTGAGGGATTCTTATTTTACAGGCGTAGAATATGGGAAGGTCGACGTTCAGAGACTCATAAATTCGTTTGAGGTTGTCAATGAATCTCTTGCACTAGATCAGGCCTCCCTCTACGCATTTGAGGCTCTAATGATAGCCCGGTACGAAATGTTCAAAGCTGTTTATTTTCATCGAACTGTACGCGCAGGAGGAATAATGCTCATAAGGGCCATGTCGCTGTCCGATGAAACTCTCGGGTTCACAGACCTTAAGAGCATACAGAGATATCTGACCT
The DNA here is from genome assembly GCA_027297425.1 of Nitrososphaerota archaeon. Lineage (GTDB taxonomy): Archaea > Thermoproteota > Nitrososphaeria > Nitrososphaerales > JAPUIC01 > JAPUIC01. Next base: position 11,148 of record JAPUIC010000044.1, read on the forward strand.
TAGGAGACGATGTTGCTCTGCAGATGATGGTAGACCTATCACCTAAAGGGAACGAGCGGCTTAAAACTGCCAAAAAACTAGCAAAAGACTATCAG
>JAPUIC010000045.1 GCA_027297425.1 Nitrososphaerota archaeon
AGCTTAGTTGTAACGTAAGGCAATTTAGGAATACCTTTCACTAACACAGTGTAACTAGTGCCCTCTACCCATTCAATCGCCTTATCTGTGAGGGATCCCAGCATGTTCATCTCATAAGTTCGTTCACAGTTCAAGCCGTGACTTATGGGTGAGATAGAAACAGATTTCGAGACTAGTGGTGACCATTTGGAAAGCCCGCCAAAATCTGCTAATATTGTCCACACCACACTTTGGGGCGCATCAATCCTAATTAGAGCTCTCGCAATACCCAAGTCAAGACCACCTTTACTTCCGAGTATTCAATATTTTAGTCACATTATTATGGTTTGATCACTCCGCCCATCCCTTCGTAAGCCCCAATATCCTGGCAAATTATTATCGTCTTTCTGACAAATTTCCTAGATCCGCGGATGAAAACTCTTGAGAGCTATCGTGATATTAAAATTCTCGGTAGGGATCAATAGAGAGAAATAAGATGGTCACCTCTATAGAGGATAATGAAAGCGATCGTTGTAAGAGAGTATGGCGGTCCTGAGAAGCTTTCTTATGAGGAAGAGACGGACCCAACTATAAACGAGTCACAAGTTCTAGTCAGGATAAGAGCCTGTTCTGTCAACAGGAGGGACGTTTTGACGCGGATAGGGCAAGGCCTCAAGATCCCGCTTCCATTCATACCTGGAGGTGATCTTGCGGGTGAGGTCGTCAGTGTTGGCACGTCAGTCGAGAAGTTCAGGGTGGGTGATAGAGTGATTGCCTATCCAAGATTACCCTGCGGTAAGTGTAAACCGTGTTTATCGAAACAAGAAGATCTATGTGCTCACTCTTCGATTATGCTCGGAGCTTATGCTGAAATGATTTCGTTACCAGAGGTCACACTATTACCTATACCCCCGAACATGTCTTATGATATAGGAGCTTCAATCCCGATAGATTTCATAACAGCGTGGAACTTACTAGTTACGATTGGGAAATTGGATATCGGAGACACCGTTCTAGTGTATGCCGGAGGGAGTGGGCTGGGGACATCCGCTATCTCTATCTGCAAACAAAGAGGTGCTGAGGTGATAACTACTGTAGGCGAAGAATGGAAGATAGATAGAGCCCAGGCTGCGGGAGCTGATCATGTCATTAATAGAAAGAAGGAAAAAATAGCCGAATCTATAATGAGAATAACTAGCGGTAAGGGGGTAGACCTAGTTTTAGATCACGTCGGCGCACCTACTTGGCAAGAGAGTCTCCATAGTTTGAGGGAAGGAGGGAAGATGCTTGTTTGTGGAACAACCGGCGGGAATCAAGCCTCCATAGATATCAGACAGTTTTACTCAAAGAAGTTGAGTATTCATGGTGGCCTCTTGGGGCCTAGAGAAGATCTTGTTACTGTGGTAAAACTCTTCGAAGAGGGAAAGTTATCTTCAGTAATAGATAGTCTATTCAAATTGGAGGATGCTGCCCAAGCTCACTCCAAGATGGAACATAGTGAGCATTTTGGTAAAATAATTCTCAAGCCTAGATGAACTGATAAGATTATTTAGTCCAAAAAATACTGAGAGGTTTCCCGAAAGATGTCAGATACCACGAAAGAGTTCGAAAAAGAGGTCGAGGTGTCAGGCCACCTCATAGACTCTCTAGTCCTCACTCAGATCTTTAACAAGATAATGGACCTCAAAGGAGAATTTGAGGTACTGGACTTTAAGATCGGGAAGAGTAAGACCGATTCGAGTTATATCAAATTGCTAGTGAAAGGTAGTACTAAGGACCATCTACACACTATGCTGGATCATCTGCACGAGTACGGTGCAGGCCCAGTATCGTTAGGGGATGTTCAAGTACAGGTCTCACCTAAAGATATGGTCGTACCTGAAACATTCTATTCTACAACGCATCATCCTACGGAAGTATACCATGAAGGCCGCTGGCTTTTGGTAGATAATCCCATGATGGACAAGCTGATAGTAATCAAAAAGGATAGAGCAATCTGTCAAACGATTAGAGAGATCAAGAAGGGAGACCTAATTGTAGTAGGTACAGAAGGGATACGGGTCAAGCCTCCCGAAAGGCCTAGAGCTGGTCTGGATGTCTTCGAGTTTATGTCCAGCAAAGCCAGTACGGAGAAGCCAATCCCGTCGATAGCGAAGAGAATCGCGGAGGATTTCGTAGCGATTAAGAAATCGGGTGGAAAGATCGCAGTAGTAGCCGGTCCCGCTGTTGTGCATACGGGTGCGGCGGACTCCCTAGCTAATTTGATCAAGGGCGGGTGGATAGATGTTCTCCTTGCGGGGAATGCCCTAGCGGTTCATGATGTGGAAAATGCCCTCTATGGGACCTCCCTCGGAATTGACGTGTCGAGTGCGACCTCTACAGTGCAGGGTCATCGAAACCATATGGCTGCCATCAACGAAATATTTAGGGCTGGCTCTCTAGCCGCTGCAGTGAAGAACGGTAGGCTCAGTAGCGGTATAATGTATGAGTGTATCGAGAACAATGTCCCCTACGTCCTTGCTGGCTCATTAAGAGATGATGGTCCCATTCCCGACGTAATAACAGATGTCGTTGAAGCGCAGATAATGCATAAAGATTATTTGAAGAATGTCGATATGGTAGTAATGCTCTGCACAATGCTTCACTCGATTGCTGTTGGTAATATGATCCCTTCTACAGTGAAGGTTGTTGCCGTAGATATCAATCCATCAACCGTAACCAAACTCCTCGACAGGGGGACTGGACAGGCCTTAGGGGTAGTATCAGATGTTGGAGCCTTTCTCCCTCTTTTGGTGGGTTATCTCGACGAGCTCAGTCCATCAGTGAGCTAAGAATTCTCCATGAATAGCGCGTACTGCTCTCTTGGCTTCTTTTTCTTTTACTACAAATGATATATTGAGCTCGGAGGAACCTTGTGCTATTATTCTGACATTAACCTTAGCTTCTGAGACGCACTGAAACACTCTTGCTGCAACGCCCCTTGTCCCCTTCATTCCAGCACCTACTACGGCGATCACAGATACGTCGTTTTCGCCGGAAATCTCAAGGATAGACCCGCTTCCTAGGAGAGCGGTCTCAAGAGAGTTAATGGCATTATCAAGGTCCTGCCTCTTGATCGCAAGGGAAACGTTTGCTTCAGAGACGGTCTGAGAGATCATAAGAACGTTGATACCACCCTTGGCTAGAACGTCGAAGATCCTGGCGATGGTCCCAGGCTTTCCCACCATACCTGTCCCTACGAGGTTTATCACAGCAACGTCTTTTACAAGAACAACAGCTTTCACGATATCAACAGGCTTGACGCTCTGTGAAAGTTGAACTAACGTTCCTTTATTCGACGGATTGAAAGTATTTCTTATTCTGACTGGAATTTTCGCGTGCATAGCAGGCTCTAGAGCCCTCGGATGCATGGCCTTTGCACCGAAGATGGTCATTTCCATTGCCTCTCTAAATGATATATCGAGGATCGTCTTCGCCTCACCTATCAGTCGGGGATCTGCGGTCATCAAACCATCGACATCTGTCCAGAACCACACTTCATCAGCATCTACCGACGAGGCTAGAATAGTTGCGGTATAGTCGCTACCCCCTCGCCCTAGGGTTGTAACTACATGATCTTGGTTACCCGCAATAAATCCGGTGACGATAGGAACGACACCTTTGTCTAAATACGGGACGAGGATCTCTGTAACCTGATGCTTTGTTACATTCATTAATGGTGTTGCTTCGCCAAAGTTAGAGTCAGTCAGTATTCCTGCTTCCGCACCTGTGAGGCAGACACTCTTGATCTTTTGATCCTTAAGGACGGAATGAAGAACTTGAACCGACAACCTTTCCCCGTACGATAGTATCTGATCCCTCGACCTTGCAGTAGTCTCTCCCAGATACGAGACTCCGAGTAGGAGCTTCTCTAGATCCTTGATTAGCGTCCGGATCTTCTTTTCTACAGAATTCAGGCTCTTCTTATCAGTAGTAGCGCTCCTTACCAGATTGATGTGCTTATCCGATAAATCTTGAACATACTTCTTTGCGCTGGCTTTATCCCCACCTTCTGCCTTCTCACAAGAAGCGAGGAGCGAATCGGTCACGCCTCTGAGGGCAGATACAACTACGATTATCTGGTTCTTCTGAGAATGAGATTTTACAAGCTCAGATACCTGCCTTAACTCGGATGCAGAATCTACAGATGACCCTCCGAACTTCATTATGAGTCTCATTCCAAAATCGCCCTCGTCAGTTCCTCGCTGCTACTACTAATGACTCGTTGATATCTAGCATGTCCCTTAGTATCGCACTCGCGGTTTCATACCCACCAGCACCTGCCCCAACTACCGTGAGGTCTCCAGCAAACTTTGAAGTGAATGTTACGGCATTCAGGACGCCACTTACCGCGAGAGGATCGTGGATGGATATCTCGGTTGGCTTTACAACGAGTTTGTCGCTAACTGAAGCTATCAATCGGATCGTAGATCCCTTTTTCGCTGCTTTGACAAAATCGTGGGGAGTTACTCGTCGAATACCTTGAACCTCTACATTCTTCATAGTAACCTTCTTTCCCATGACCAAGTTAGCCATAATTACCAGCTTTGCTGCAGCGTCGATCCCATCTACATCTAGAGAGGGTTCTGCTTCCGCATAGCCCTTTTTCTTGGCTAAGTTCAGTGCATTATCAAATGAAAGACCCTGCTCTTCCATCTGGGTCAGCATGAAGTTAGTAGTGCCGTTCAATATTCCTCTTATACTAACTATATGGTCACCTTCTAGACACCGCTTCCCGAATTCCAGCATTGGAGTACCGCCCCCAACGGTTCCGCTAAACCGTAATTTGATGTGGTTGAGTTCTGCCAGTTCCGTAAGAGCTGGAAGTGCCAATGCTAATGGCCCTTTATTAACAGAAATCACGTTCTTATGAAACTTCATGGCATGCTTAAGATATGTCATTCCTGGCTCACCATCCCTCACATTAGTAGGTGTAGCATCTACAAACACTTCTGCTTCTGTCTTCTCAATTAATTCATTCGTGTCCAGACTCGCTACCTCTTTGTTATACCCACTTATCGATCCTGACTTTTCCTTAACATCTAGTACCCTCTTCAGGTCCAGTCCCCTTGTATCAATTGCTGAACCAGAGAGATCACTGATCGCCACAATCCTAGGTCTAATAGAATATTCCTTAAACAACTCGTCTGATCTCTCATGGAGTAGTCTAACGAGGCTTTTTCCCACGACTCCGAGCCCAGCTAAGATTATCCTCATCTAGTCACCACAGAAGCTATCCCGAGTGCTCGCTCCATACTCTCCATTTCGGGTTCCATCTCGGCTTCTAACTTCACAAACTGCATAACGATATCTGGATCTTTCAAACCATGCCCCGTACAGACACATACAACCCTCTCATCAGAGTCCACTACCCCTTGCTCCAATAATTTCTTCAGTCCGGCTACTGATGACGCTCCAGCAGGTTCTGTGAAAATTCCTTCTTTTCGTGCTAGTAATCGTTGGGCCTCCAAGATCTCATTATCACTTACCTTTTCAGCAGTTCCGCCAGACATCCTTATTGCTCTCAGAGCTTTCCTCCAACTAGCAGGGGCCCCGATCCTTATTGCACTGGCTACGGTCTCAGGTCTCTCTACATTCAGGATTTTATCATCTCCCCGTTTTACAGCATCAGCTATAGGAGATGCATTCTCAGCCTGAATGCCGGTCATCTTGGGTAATTCATTTATTATCCCTAATTCCTTGAATTCTGAAAAGCCCTTCCATATCGCTGAAATATTACCAGCATTTCCGACTGGAACTATTATTCGGTCTGGAACTTCAAAATTAGATTGCTCACATACTTCAAAAGCGAGGGATCGCTGTCCTTCGAGTCTGAAAGGATTGAGTGAATTCAAAAGATAGATCTCCTTATGTCTATTTGCAAAGTCTAGAACCATCTTTAGGGATTGGTCGAAGTTGCCCTTTACCTGAACAACCTCAGCACCATGTATGGTGGCCTGAGCTAGCTTTCCCAATGCTATCGCTCTGGATGGCACAATTACTACACATCTCATTCCTGCTCTTGCTGCGTACGCAGCTGCCGAAGAGGCAGTATTTCCGGTAGAAGCACAGATCACAACTTTTGCACCTTGCTCTACGGCACGACTCACCCCTACGGTCATACCCCTATCTTTGAAGGAGCCTGTCGGATTCTCGCCTTCATTCTTAACTCGTAAGCTACTAATCTTAAACATAGACTGCAGGTTATCACAGTCGACAAGGTTAGTGCCACCTTCGTTCATGGTAATGATCTTAGAACCGTCCTTTAACGGCATCATCTCTTTGTAACGCCAGACCCGCAAGGATCCAGTCCATCTCTTTGGGTCGACGATTTCCTTAAGAGACTCTATATCGTACTTTACTTCGAGAAGATCTCCACATTTTGAACACTGATACGAATTAGTTTGAATATCCTCTCTAGACCCGCAGGCAATACATTCAAGATAATTTAGTTCCAACTAATTTGCTCAACTCCTTTACCCGGCCCTGCCACAAAACTTTCACTCTCAACGCCACCCCTCGAAAAACCAGCCGACATTGCATCTGTTATTTGTTTTACGTTATTCGCAGAATTTGTAATGGCCAACATCGAAGGGCCAGCACCACAGATAGCAACGCCGAGAGCACCAGCTTGCAGAGCTAGTTTCCGAACCTCATTATATCCGGGGATCATCCGAGCACGCGCTGGCTCCACTATTGAGTCCGACATACCGCTACCGATCATACGAGAGTCACCAATGGCAAATCCTACCGCTAAGGTAGACGCATTGCCTATATTGCTGGTTACATTCTTCATATCAATTGTTTTTGGGATAAGCCCCCGTGCAATACCGGTCTTTCCTGGCTCAACTCGGATCTTTGGCATACAAATACAGAAAATTAGATCTTGGGGTGATCTCAGGGAAATAACCTCAAGTGGTGTATATGACTTGATTATCACAAAACCGCCTTTTATCGCGGGAGCGACGTTATCTGCATGTTCTACGCCTGATGAAGCTTTTTCCCCATGTGCGGCAATGCCGATCAATCGCTCCTCATCCAGGTGTGTTGAAAATAACTCGTTTAGACCATATGCAACCGCAGCGGCCGATGCACCGCTACTGCCCAGTCCCATACCTGGTGGAATCTGCTTCTCTATTATGATTCTTAACCCCGAACTAATTGAAGAAAATTTAAGGAATGAAGTTGCCGCAAGGCCTGCGGAATTTTCGTCTGTCTTGTTTGATATACCCTTACC